>CAYGIK010000059.1:0-1578 GCA_964350005.1 uncultured Candidatus Saccharibacteria bacterium | reverse complement strand
TTTTCTGGTCGGGGTGACAGGATTCGCACCTGCGACCTCGTCGTCCCGAACGACGCGCGCTACTCCTGCGCTACACCCCGTGGAGCCGCCTCTGGGATTCGAACCCAGGATCTCTACTTTACGAAAGTATTGCTCTACCAGCTGAGCTAAGGCGGCAAAATTATTAATCTCTACCAGCCCCAACGGGGCCCCTTCGAGGCTGAATTATCCCGGCAACTACAACAACCAGACTATATTGTTAGTATATAGCTAAGTCAAAGAGATAAAAAAGAAGTACCGCCACAGGCGGTATTCTTTTTACTTCTTATTTGCAGCCCGTTTGGCGGCTCGGCTAGGAACCGCGGGCTTGGTCAGAGTCTTTAAGCAACGAGTACAAACCAACACGCTTTTCCTTTTTCCACCGACACCCATTTTTGTGGAAATCAAATTCGCACTAAAAGTGCGCTTAGTCCGGCGTTTAGAATGGCTGACATTGTTCCCCGACACTGCCCGCTTGTTGCAGATATAGCAAATCTTAGACATAAGAATTAATTAAGAATGAAGAATGGTGACAATGGACGAATGGACGATGGACAGATAAACTAATAGACAGACGGTCCGAAAGTATTCTGACTATAAATCTATCAAGCTATAAACTCCATCAGTCTATATCAGACTAGCAAAAAGTATAATTTAGAACAAGGTTTTTATGTTATCGTCTGCTTTCCAACGTCCCGACATTCTAATTTTCTTGATGGTTGCCCTATTGGTGGCAATCACGGTTCATGAGTTTGCTCACGCTTGGGCGGCAAACCGATTAGGCGACTCAACCGCTAAACACCTCGGACGATTGACCCTGAACCCATTATCCCATTTAGACTTTATGGGTACGATTATGATTTTTTTGGTAGGATTCGGTTGGGGCAAACCAGTTCCGTATAATCCGGCACGACTTAGTCGCGGGAGAGTTGGCGAAGTATTGGTCGCGATTAGCGGACCGTTATCAAATATATTGTTGGCCTTATTATTTGCGTTACCGGGGAGAATTTATTTGATTCAAAATCAGACTTTGCCCGAAGGTCAAATATATACATTTTTGGCAGTAATGGTAACACTAAACATTTTTTTGGCCGTATTTAATTTGATACCAATTCCACCGCTTGATGGTTCGAAAATTTTGTACCTAATTTTGGATAGTTTCAATATCCGTCAAGAGACAATTTTGCGGATTGAACAAATGGGACCAATTGCGCTCCTACTGCTGATTTTCTCCGATCGACTGTTTGGAACTGGTTTGATTTATCGGTTGCTGGAGCCAGTAATTGCAATTTTACAATGGATTGTTGGCTCTAGTACTCTCCCGTTCTGATTTTTATCCACCGTCAAAAATTAGACAGAAAAAATCGGGTGTAAAATAAGAGTAGCACCATTGATTTGTCTTCGTAATTTTGGCCAACAAACTTTAGATACGGGATCTCAATATTTCTCGCCCCCGTGGGGGTGGGGTGTGAGAACCCACTTGGTTGCTCGGAACCAAGAATCTACGCAAGACAAACTAGTGGTGTCTTTTAATTGTGTAATAGGAGCCCCTATTAACCC
>CAYGIK010000058.1:0-1744 GCA_964350005.1 uncultured Candidatus Saccharibacteria bacterium | reverse complement strand
ACCTCTCTTCGTCTTTAAATATTGAACCCCAACACCTCGCCGAAGCCATCCGCTACAAAATCATAGAATAACGCTTAAATTAATCCGATTTCGTTAAAATACGCATTACCAATTAGAAGTGCGACCGCATTCCTAATTGGTAGTGTTATAGGGTTATTGACGGAGTTCGGGCAGAACAGTGTTTTGGATTGGTGGGGTTGGGGGTTGCAATCCCCCCCCCTCGAGTTATTATTAAGTCGTGCGTAGAACTAGAAGAAAAAAGTCAAGTCGTCGCCTAAAGGGATTGATTCCATTGGGCATTGTTTTGGTAGTCTTTTTGACTGCTGTTTTTTTTTGCAAAAGCTGGCTGGATGCCAAGTGATGTCTTTGCCGAAGATTCTGACTGGAGCCCTCATGTAATGTATGAACAATATTTAAGTAAATATAAAACAGCATTGGCAAATCGGGCTACTGTGGCGGAGAAAGTACAAGGAATTTACAACGAAAAAGTGTCAGCTTATAACGATGGGTTGGATACATTGTTTGAGAAATATAAATGTTGTCCGGCAGGTACAAAATGCAATCTTTTGAGCTTAGGGAGTGCTTGTAAGGTTGACCACGGTTTTCTGGTGGCGAAAAGCTACTATGTAACAGAAATAAATGGAAGAAAGATTACTCGTTTTAATCCGGGTTATGACTTAATGATTGTTAATCTTGATATGTGGAATCCTTATTTATGTCAGAAAGAAGATGGAGGGAATGGTGCTGACTGTCAAAAGGAGTCAGCTAGGAGAGCGGCTGCTGAGACAGCAGCGAAAACGGCAACAAAATCTGCTACATCCACCTACAGTTGGTGGAGTAATTTGCTTAGCGTAGCAAAGATAAACATACCCTCCACCACCACTATGAGCAAATCCACAGCATATCAAATATTATCAACTCTGAATCCGATTGTGATAAATTCCGATGCGGATTCTGTTAGAAATTTACAATCTGCCCTGAATGCTTTCAAGCTGCCCTATAAAGCAGAGGATTTGATTCCGCCAGATATGGATTTGCTAGTAAAGTGGAAAATTAGCTCTGATTTGACTGATTTGATGTTAAAGTATTGGGCAGGTTCAAGTGGTTCGGTAGAGTGGTATCAAGATATCTTCGGCAAACAACACCTTAGTTTTAAGGCTTCTTATATATCAAATCTGATGGGAAAAACTAGAATTACTTCAATATGCCCTCCCTTAAGCAATATCGGCAGAGCTGAAGAAGAAGAGGAATGTGGCCGACGTAAGAATCGTGTTGTAAACTTAGCTGTTATTGGGGTTGCAAAAGATTTAGAGGCCACCGAGTAGCTTCCCTATTCTTCCACCGTTATCACTTTCGTTCCCTGCTCCCTGCCATAGGAGGAGGGCTGTTTTTTGTCTCTAATCCGCCATTGGAGGAGGGATGTATTGAGCCAACAAAATTAGCGCAGGCGAAGGCATGTTTGACGACCGTAGGGAGGAGTTTGCCGTAAGCGAAGAAAGCTAATTTTGTTAGGCGAACAATCCCGACGACTGGCGGGGACTTTTGGGTGTCTTTTCTAGAAAAGACACCATTGGTGAAGCGTAATGTGACGCTTCAAAAAAATAAAGAAAAATACTATAAGATTCTGGTCAAGCCAGAATGACGATAAAAAGGATAAAGAAAAAACCAAGAAAAACTAGCGAATAGAGCTACCTAAATTCACAATCCACTGTGCCAACGCAGTATTATTCACCAACCAATCCAA
>CAYGIK010000057.1:0-1835 GCA_964350005.1 uncultured Candidatus Saccharibacteria bacterium | reverse complement strand
ATAGAGAATCAAACTGCCTGATATAATGCTTATCAGGAGGGCTATATGATTATAGGAGTGACAGGTACAAACGGCTCGGGTAAAGATTTGGTTGGCCAAATGCTGTGGGAAAAGCTGGGCTGGCCACACTTTTCTTTGTCAGACGAAATCCGTCAGATTGTTCAGGAACGAGGACTTGATCCCTCTCGTGAAACTTTGCAGAATCTCGGCAACGAGCTTCGGACACAACACGGACCGGACTACTTGTCACAAAAGATTTTAGAACGGGGCAGAGACAATTTTGTCGCCACGAGTATTCGCAACTCGCATGAATGCGAACCGTTTAAAACACAAGGTAATTTTATTTTGATTGCGGTTGATGCACCGGTTGAATTACGGTTTGAACGCATTTCTGCCCGTGACAGGGCAAATGAATCTAGTCAGACAATTGAAAATTTTCAACGCGAAGAAAATATAGAAATGGAAGGCGGAGAATTCGGTCAGCAACTACGCAAAATGCTGGAGATGGCGGATTACACTATCACCAATGATGGAACATTCGATGAATTAGAAAACAAAGTGGATAATTTGATAAAGGAGATTATCAAATGAATAAACGACTAAGTTGGGATGAATATTTTTTCCAAATTTGCGACGCAGTAGCAAATCGTGCCACTTGTAATAGGGGAAAAAGCGGAGCGGTGATCATAAAAAACAAGCGTATTATTTCTACGGGTTATGTTGGTTCGCCAATGGGGCTACCACACTGTGATGAAATTGGTCATGAATTTAAGGAAACGATTCATGAAGACGGGCATGTTACAAAACACTGTGTTCGCACTATTCATGCTGAACAAAATGCTATTTGCCAAGCTGCACGATTCGGTATCTCTATTGACGGTGGTACATTATATTGCACAATGACGCCATGTTATGTCTGTGCCAAGATGATTATCAACAGCGGAATTGTACGGGTAGTAGTACAGCAGGATTATCAGGCAAGCGCTGAAAGTCGGCGAATATTTCAAGAAGCAGGTATTAAATTTGAAATTCTTGATGATAAAGTAAAGAAGTATCCCGCAACGGCTACGCCGTAATAACCAATAAACAAATAAAAAATCAGCAAATCAGCAAATAGCAAATGACAGACGGAGATTGAAAACCTAAACACAAAATCACAAACCAAGGAGCGAAGCGACTGTTTGTGATTTTGAGAGGAAGAATGACGAGACTAAAAGCAACCCTGAGCCTGTCGAAGGTGTTAGCGTAAGGTCTAGTCCATTCTGACGATGGCCTGGTGGCCGAGCGGTTAGGCAGGGGTCTGCAAAACCCCGTACAGGAGTTCGACTCTCCTCCAGGCCTCCAGTCTTCGCTACCTTTGGTAGCTTCGCCTGGCTTACGCCAATATGACAAAGAAAAGCGAAGACTGTCCTGCGTAGCTCGTAGAGCGAAGCATGGACTAATTAAAAACTGACGAGGGCGGGTGGTGGAACGGTATACACGAAGGACTTAAAATCCTTTGCCGCAAGGCTTGTGGGTTCGAATCCCACCCCGCCCACCAAAAACGGCTTCGCCGTAATATCCAATACTCAATAACCAATCACCAAAACAAAGGAGTTGTCATCCCCGCGAAGGCGGGGATCCAGAAAAGAAAACAAACAAAAAATCTTTTTTCTGTTTCTGTCTGGATTCCGGATCAAGTCCGGAATGACAAAAGAAAAAGGTTTGGAATATTGGTGTTTGGAATTTATTTAGGATTTGATATATAGGGGCACGTGGCGGAATTGGTATACGCGCAGCGTTCAGGTCGCTGTGGGAGCAATCCCGTGGAGGTTCAACTCCTCTCGTGCCCACCA
>CAYGIK010000056.1:0-1841 GCA_964350005.1 uncultured Candidatus Saccharibacteria bacterium | reverse complement strand
CAGTAATTCTATTCACAAGAAAATTTTCAAAATCCTGTTTCGCCGCCTGTTTCGTGGGTATATATAATACACCCATCTTTTATCCAGTTTTCAATTCATAACTCCCTCCAGCGCGGTGCGCCGCTTGTTTTGTCCCTATCAAAATTACATAAGGGAGATGACCGCCTATCACAAAGCGGGTATTTGCCGTTTACTCCTATCCTAAGAATGGTCGCAAGGCAGACAAAGAGAAGACCAAACACTTTAAAATCAATTCTCCGCCTATAGAAGTCGCAGACATTAAAATCGAAAAGAATACCACATATATTTTACTCAACGGGCAGTGGTTCAATTCTGTCCAGTTTGAGTTTTATAATGCCGCCCATCAAAAGGTGAGCTTCTACGATGATCCTATGTACAATCCATATCTCCAATACTCTCTCAATTTGAAGGAGGGCTAATCCATGACCTATAAGTGTGATTTCTGCGGCAAGACCCACTCCGACCCAGCCAAGTACGTCGAATGCGTCCAGAAGTGCTCCGAAAGCATCGGCAAGAAGAAACAGCAGATTGCTGACCTTGAGAAACAGATCAAATACCACTTCGACGAATACTGCAAGCTGTCCGAAGAACTCTACGTCCTCGCCCCCAACGCATCCTCTCTCGGCAGGATCATTGAAATCTCATGGCCAAACCTTGACTTTTTCAAATCCTGTGGACGGTAATTGCTTTATCTGCTCCGCTCCCCTTGTCTACAATTCGTTGGAAAGGATGTGGATCTGCTCCGGTTGTGGGTTGGAGCGCCCTGATCTCCCTCGTCCGCTGCCCAAACTTGCTGGATTTGACTCAATACGACCAGATGGAGGTAATGATGGGAAAGCGAAAAAACAAAACGGAGCACACCACATGGGAAGACCTAAAAATCCTGATTAACAGTTACAAACAAATCCTTGAATCCGACGTAGGGAATCGAGACGAAGACGTTAAAGATGTTGACGCAAACGGGTGCATTTCTGATCTTTTTGATGCTGATCTGGTTGACGAGTAGATTTTTCAAAGGGGAATATCTTACATAATGGTTTACAAAGAAGATTTTATTAGCCGTATGGCAAAGGAACACGACTTCACCAAAGAATCGACGCGGGAATTCTACGACGCATTTCTTGAAACGCTTGGTAAATATCTAATCGAAGAGCAAGAAGTTATGTTCTACAATTTCGGTGCCTTCAAAATGAGGAAGTACAGGTACGACAAAACAGACAACCGCGTGACCCGCCCTGTGTTTGAAATCTCGCGGGATTTCGTCAAGCGGGCGGAGAGGGGAAAAGCCAATGAAGAATAAAACTGTGCCGATTTTCTGGTTCTGCCTGGTGTCCACCCTCGCGCTGATCGTTCTCTGCATCATGGGTGTCCCGTGGGTACACTGGCTGTTGATTCCGTACCCGTCGCTCATGTATCTGTCCTACATAGCTATCCTGTTCCTGTTTGGCACTAAACTGGTCAGCGTGGCGTTGGCAAACCACAAGTCTGGTGGTAAATCAAAATGATATTTTATTAATAAGGAGATAAATATATGTCTGAAATCGTTGAAATCCGGGTTGGGGACGTAGTTGTTACAAAGTGGTATGACGGACTGTTTGTTGTTAATAAGAAGTGGTTTGACTACGAAGACACCATGGAAACTAAGGTTAGGCTTACTCCAATTTTTGCTTCACTCAATTTGGACAATAAGTATAATTACGGGTTTGAATTTAAGGAAAATGAAGTGGTTAAAGTGCGTTTTTCTGATAGCGTTATTACTAATTACTCGACTGTTGTAACAAACAACGATTCCGGAACCAACGACTAAGCAAATCGTTGTT
>CAYGIK010000055.1:0-1908 GCA_964350005.1 uncultured Candidatus Saccharibacteria bacterium | reverse complement strand
TCCCCGTCAGCGTCGGACTCAACGACCGCATCTGTTCCAACACCCTTGGCCAGATCAAATCCAGCTCATCTAAAGTTATAGCTGTCTGTTGAATCGCCTGGGTCCCTCCAACCTCTTTGGAAACAACGACAGGGGATTTATCCTCTGGGGCACTCGAAACGGGAGCCTCTGGCGGATCTTGGTCTTTTTGGGAAACTACCGGCTCCCCAGACTGGGTCAATCTTACTACCACCACTTCCAACGGCACCTGAGGCACCACCGCCCCTTTCATTTCACGACCAGCCCACATCAATTCCTGTAGCATCATCAAAATCCTCTGCACAGATAATTCCGCAACAAGCAGAATCAATTGGTTTACTTGCTCTTTTACTATTGGCAATTTATCGCCATTGCCAAGTTTGACTGCCAACATTTGACGCAACACTGCAATCCATGACGCCGTCAATCGTTCCAAATCAAAACCATTGTGATACAACTCGTCAATTTTTATCAAAATTTCTTTTGGCTTATTTTTCACAAGCCACTCCGTCATTTCATAAACCGTTTGCCAATCAACCAAGCCCAACCAATCAGTCAATTTTGCTTGTGTAATTTCACCTTCAATAAACGACGCTTGTTCCAGCAAACTTACCGCATCCCGCACTCCGCCTCCCGATTGCCTTGCTATAAACTCCAAACCATCCGACGATATCTTAATTTTCTCCGCCTTCGCTATTTGACCAAGATATTTTACAACTTCATCTGTCGGCACATAACGAAAATCAAAACGCTGACAACGGGAAATTATGGTAGGCAAAAGTTTTTCCGATTCGGTAGTCGCCAATATAAAAATTGCGTGAGCAGGAGGCTCCTCCAAAGTTTTCAACAATGCATTGCTGGCATCTTTAGTCAGCTGATGAGCTTCGTCTAAAATATAAACTTTATACTTACCGCGAGTTGGAACTAATTCAATTTTGGAAATCAATTCCCGCACATCTTCAATTTTGCGGTTAGATGCCGCGTCAATTTCAATCAAATCAAACATTTGTTCATTATCAAATGCAGTGCACATTTCGCATTTACCACACGGTTCGCCGGTGTTCCTATTTTTATCAACATCACCGCCCGGCGTAGCCTTGGCGAAGCCTGGGCCATTTTCCAAACAATTTACACTCTTTGCTAAAATTCGAGCCACTGTAGTTTTTCCCGTACCCTTTGGTCCCGCAAATAAATACGCATGACCAACTTGGCCTGCGGCTAATTGATTACCGAGAGTAATTTTTACATAATCCTGTCCCGCAACTTCGGAAAGTGTTTTCGGCCGATATTTACGATAAAGCGCCTGCCTCATAGTCTCCCAATCCCCCTTACTCTCTATTCTCTGTGCTCTATTCTCTATCCGGAAGCACCCATAATCATACCACCTCTTCCCCCCGCCGAGAGTAGGGTATATGATGCCCTCGGTAAAATCTACTCTGGGGGTAGCAAAATGGAGGCTCCGGTTAGGAATCGAGTTCCAAGCCATAAGGAGCTCCTGAAAATGATTAGAAGAAGACATCTCAAGATAAACAAGTTATCAAAAGAATCCGAAGGGGTTCTGAAAGAACTTGAGAGAGCTGAATCATCGGAAGAATACGAAAGGCTCTCGGAAAAACTCGACAAACTGTACTGCAAAGTTATCGAGCTGTGGGATGAAATCATCGAACTAATGTAAAAATTCAGGAGTAAACCTTTCCGCAAAAAACGTACGCAGTAGTCACCTTCTCACCCTGTTCCTTGCAAGACCCTAGTCGAAGCTGAGGTTTTTGCCTATTGGAGTAGAGAGTAGAGATGAGAGAGTAGTGAGTAGAGAGTAGAGTTTCCCCTCCCGTCATCCCGAACTTGTCTGCCCGACAAGGGTTTCGGGATCCAGAAAAGAAAATGAAAAAA
>CAYGIK010000054.1:0-1981 GCA_964350005.1 uncultured Candidatus Saccharibacteria bacterium | reverse complement strand
GTGATAAGCAGATGGAGAGGATTTTGGGAGATTCAGAGTGAAAGCGACTGGCGGGGACTTTTGGGTGTCTTTTCTAGAAAAGACACCATTGGTGAAGCGCAATGTGGCGCTTCAAAAAAATAAATAAAAAGATCCTGAAACAAGTTCAGGATGACAAAAAATAAAAGGAATGACCCTCCTTCGCCAAGGCTACGGACGGGCTTCGCAAAAATAAAAAACCAAATACTACTGCACCTTCACAATCTGATACTCCCGCTCCCCTTCCCCAGTCGCCAACTTCACTTTTTCACCAATTCTTCTGCCAATCAAAGTCCTACCCAACGGCGATTCGTTAGAAATCTTTCCTTCTTCAGGACTAGCTTCATTGGAGCCGGTAATGTCGTAAGTAATTTCTTTACCATTGAATTTCACCGTCACTTGCGAACCAACCGTCACCTCGCCACCATTGATCCCGCCATTACCGTTGCCATTAATAATCTTCGCTGTTTTCAGTATTGTTTCAATTTCTTCAATGCGTCCTTCAATAAACGCTTGGCGAGTTTTGGCTTCCTGATATTCCGCATTTTCCGACAAATCGCCAAACTCCCGCGCTTCGCGGATTTTTTGCGTTACTTCGACTCTTTGAAGTTGAAGACCGGCCAGCTCTTCCTTTAGCTTGGCCCAACCCTCTTTTGACAAATACAATTCTTGTATGTCCATCATAATAAAAACTTCTCCCCACTAGGTCTATCCAGACCTAGCATAAGTGAATTATAAGGAAACTTTTTGGTCTGTCAACCCCGTCTAAAATCCACCCCCAGAGCTACTTTCTACTACCCTAAATTCATAATCCAGTCCACCGTAGCCCATGACCTATTCGTCTAGGTCACTAGGATACTAGGTCACTTGTCCCGTACTACTATTGTTTTCAGGTTTATCAACAGACTTACCACCGTCATCGGTCCTACCCCACCCGGCACTGGTGTCAGAAAACTCGCCTTTTTACTCACCGACCCGAACTCGCAATCCCCCGCCAGCCTGCCTCTAATGTTAGTAATCCCCGCATCCACCACTATTACTCCCGCTTTAATATCTTTGCCCTTAATTAAATTCGCTTTCCCAACTGCAGTAATAATAATATCGGCTGTTTTAATTTCGCCAAAATTCTTCGTTCCTTCTTGAATCACCACTACTTGATTTCCCTTTCTTGCAAAATACAAGCTCAACGGCAAATTCAAAAGTCTCGTCCACCCAACCAATACAATCTTTTTATTCACTAATGATATTTTATATTCCGCAAGCAGTTTCAAAATTCCCGTTGCCGTTGCCGGCAACACTTCTCCCGAAAGAATATTCGCATCCGTCAACCCATCAACATCTTTTTTCGGCTCAACCGCATTTACAATCGTATCTGTGTCTAAATGTTTCGGCAACGGAAGCTGAATAATAATTCCCGCCGTTTTTTTATCACAATTCAATTTTCCAATAAGGCTCATCACTTGTTTTGCGGTGGCTTTAGTCGGCAGTTTGTACAAAAGAAACTTTACCCCCAACTTCTCTGCCAACTCCTTCTTCTTTTTTAAATACAGAACAGAAGCGGAGTTTTCACCCACCAGCACTCCTGCAAGTATTCCGACACCCCTAAACTTTCCCTTTAGATTACGAGTCAGTTTATCCGCCAATTTCTTTCCATCTAACAAACGCATCTCTCTCCTCTCTCGGCCTTTCGGCGTAAGGTCGTCCTGAATTGAGATAAATTAGCGTTGCGGGGAGATGTTTGAGCGAAGCGAGTTTCGACCATTAGCAGAAAGCTAATTTATCCAATGAATAGACCTGAAGCCGCAGGCCGGCGATTTGAGGCACTTTGACAAGCCAAAGTGCCAATCGGTCGAGCGCGATTTGGCGCTCGAAAAATAAAACAAAAAATAAGAAACAAAAAACTAAGCAGGCTTAAACAAATGAATAATATCCCTGTAAGTCACAGCAAATATTAAAGCCAACA
>CAYGIK010000053.1:0-2140 GCA_964350005.1 uncultured Candidatus Saccharibacteria bacterium | reverse complement strand
TGTCTTTTGTCTTCCGTCCCTAACTTATCACTTATCACTACCCCTGCTGTTTCCCCCAACTGTCTATCAACCATTTATCTCCGTCTTTCAGCAGAACAAACTGCCAATTTTCGGTAACTTTTTTCTTGTCCGGTGTTTGCTTATCTAATTGACCGACAATCGTCACCTTACTTAAATCCTCCGACACGGTAGTTTTTGTAATTCTAAAACCTGTCACATCCGACGATTCCTCCACAACCCCCGGACTGAAATCTACTTTTGCACCCTTGGTCAGTTTTGCTGTCATCCCATCCGCATCCCTATTCTGCCATGCCTGCACAAACTGACTTACCGCCTGTTCCCCCGCCTGTTGAGCCGCTGTTTGCTGTTCAGTTTGAGTACCGCCCTCATCAATTTTCTTTCCAAGCAGTACATCTATACCACTTGAAATATCAAAAATTGCTCGAGGCAGTTTGGTCTGAATAATAATGCTTCCAACGAGTAACAATTCATCATACGACCTAGACGCCTTCTCGCTATTAGCTTTCAATGTATCTAATTCTTTTTTATTATTGATATCCGCAACGCGTCCTGCAATGCGTTTCAGTTCCAAAAGCATTGCGCTGTAGTCTTCCAGAAAACTGGTTAACTTACTGGCTGCCGTACTGGCCTTAATACTAAGTCCAGTCTGCGCTCCAATATCAAATAAACCGTCACGAACAGTTTGGTTCGTAGTATTTATCAATTGCGTCAACGACTGACTGCTCGTATCGCCCAATTTATCAAAAGTATCAATACTATTGAATTTGGTCAGTAATAAATTACTTTCATTCACCGTATCGCTCCAAACTTGCTTCAATTTTTTCTCACCGACCGTTCCTTGACTTTGAAAAGTATAGTAATAATACGAAGCCAAACCACCAACCAAAATTACAATAATCGCGCCAAAAATGGTCAGTAATAAACCGGGCGCTTTTGGTCGACGAAAACTTTTCATTTCTTTTGTTTCCGCTTCAATTTCCTCTGCCTCGTTGTCGGTGATTTCTTCCTCAAATTTCATCCCGTTCCAAACCCTTCACAAAAATAATTTTTGTGAAAATTATTTTTGATACTTATAAAGTATATCTTTCACTTATGTTGACTGGTGCATACCATCTACCCGCAACAACCTTTGGCAGGTTTGGAACGGGATTCATCCCTAACTTTAGCTATCATTAGCGCAATGATTATCCCGATTTCTCTTGGCAGGTTTCTAACGGGATTCATCCCCTCCCTAATGTAGCTCTAACCCTTCCACTATATCTGAAAAAATCGCCCTTTTCAAGACGATTTTACCTCTTTTTTACAAGTCCCAATCAGGGTTATTTTGGAGCTTACAATGCCTCCCGAAGAAACTTCGTCACCTGCCGATAAACGACGGGCGCAACCCCCTTGATTTCAGCATGGCGAGTCAACACCCGCATCACTTTTCCGTGAGGAAATATTTCCAAAAAGTCCAATTCGTTTTCCCGCAAGACGAACGGGTCGGTAACGCCATCCTTGGTATTTAGAAGTAATGCAGGAACCTGCAAAAATTTCCGCTTGGCAATCCAGTCCTGTCGTAAAATATAGCCCATTCGAATACCATTGATAGTCTCCTGAACCGAGCTGTCTTTGGCATAGAAATGAGCAAAACCAAAACTAAATCTCCAAACAAATTTTAATAATCTGACTATAAATATCATTATTTTGCGAGCGTAAGCATCCAGTGTCGCACCCAAGTCTAATTGAAACTGCGAACGAGGTGTAAGATTTTCCGGCTGAAATGGAGTGGATGCCGCCACAAACGCGGACAAGCCAACATCTATTCTATGTTTGCGCCAATAGCGTGCAAGTAAATATGCTATTGTTCCGCCAAATGACATCCCTAATAAAATTATTTTTTTGTACCGCAGTTCTTTGATAGTTTCTGTCACATCACGATACAAATCTTGGATTTTTATATTCTTTTCGGGATAGTGGAATTCCAGCACATCACCAAACTGCGAAAACAATCTCGCCTCTCCATCCAAATTAGAATAAGTTGGGATTAGCCCTGGAAACACTAACACCGCCGTACCTGAACGGCGACGGTTTTTTCTTTGAACTAATCTGAAACAGTGACTATGTGACATTTTGTTTT
>CAYGIK010000052.1:0-2144 GCA_964350005.1 uncultured Candidatus Saccharibacteria bacterium | reverse complement strand
AATGGATTCCCGCCCTAGATACTAGATGCTAGTCCCTAGATACTGGGTAGGGATACGGTACAATAGGAAGTATGGAAGTAGGAATCGCCCCTAGCCAGCCAGTAAATCAACCAACCGTTGCGGTAGGGGAGGTTCGTCTTTCGGTTGTCGTTCCGGCTTATAACGAAGAGCGCCGAATCGGAAAAACTCTCGCCCAGATGAGAAAATATCTGGATGCCCAACCTTACACCTATGAGGTGATTGTTTCTGATGACGGGAGCAAAGACACTACTGTTCCGGTAGTAAAGATTATTCAAGAGGGCTGGCCAGAGCTGAAGCTGATTACCGCTATCCAAAATCAAGGCAAAGGAGCGGCAGTAAAAAGAGCAATGTTATCCGCCAAAGGAAGATACCTACTCTTTACTGATGCTGATAATGCCACTCCTATTGAGCAAATCGAAAAACTTTGGCCGTATGTAGATACTTTTCCAATCGTTTTTGGCTCTCGTCACATTAAGGGCGCTCACATCCATATCCACCAAGCTCCACACCGTAAACTACTTTCCCGCGCTTCCAACTTACTAATTCGGATTGTGGCAGTGCCGGGAGTTTGGGATACCCAATGTGGTTTTAAATTATTTGAGCGCAATGCCGGAAAAAATATCTTTGCCAATGTTCGATTGGAACGATTCGGTTTTGATATAGAAGCTTTTGTGATTGCGAGACAACTTGGATATCCGTTCAAAGAAGTGGGGATTGAGTGGTACAACGATCCGGAAAGTCGCGTCCGTGCGGGAAAAGAAGCAATCCGCACATTAAAAGATCTTTTCCGCATAAAGATGAATATGATGCGCGGAAAATATCTTCAAGTTGGCTACATCCAAGATTTTACCTTGCCCCGCCGACCGTAGCTGGACAAATAGTCACGCAATCTAACCAATCTATCCAATCTGATCAATCTAACCAAAGAGAGATTTTTTGATTTCTCCGCTTAGCTTATCCCCAAAACTCACGATCGTGAGTTTTGGGGAATGACTTATTTCTGGGAAAAATATTGTGGCTGACCGAGTTCAGAAACCGCATAAGAGAATAAGAGAAAACCTGTACTATCGGGTGTATTACCTATTTGTACGATCGTACAAATAGGTAATCATTATAGGTGTAAGAAGTGGCGGACTAGTTGATCGGCTTCAGCCAAATCTTCTACCCAATGGATATTGGGATCTTTTTTGAACCAAGTCATTTGACGCTTGGCATATTTGCGGTCGGCGCGAATCATTTTTTCTATTAATTCCGCTTTGGTTATTTTTTTCTCCAACCAATCTTTAACTAGTCGGTAATAAAACGCGGTGAGGGGATTACTTTGGAAATCAAATTTCGCCTTGATTAGTTTTTTTGTTTCCGCAATCAGCGCGTCAAAATCCATTTTCTGAATCCGCTTGGCAATGCGTTTTTCCTGTTCTGCTACGGATAATTTAATTCCTATTTTCAATGTGTCAAAGGGAGTTTCGTGTTTGGCGGGACGACTTTCGGGTTGTGAATAAATTTCCAATGCCCTGATTACTCGTCTGGGATTTTTGAAATCGATTTGCAAATCGGGGACTAGTTTTTTTAGTTTAGCGACAAGTGTCGATAGCGATTGTTTTTCTAACTTTGCCCGCAGTTTCAAATTCGGCTTTGTAGTTGGGAAAACATAGCCGTCTGTGACAGCTTGAACATACAATCCTGTTCCGCCAGCAATGATTGGCAATACGACTTTTCGGTGAGTTGAATTAATGCGACCGCTTTGATCCAATATGATTCGATTTTGTTTGGTGATTTTAGCTAAAATGGCGTAAACCAGTTTTTGATATGTTGCTACATCAAAACTTTCAGTTGGTTTTACTACATCCAAAAGATAGTGGGGGATGCCCGCCATCTCCTCTTTTGTAATTTTGGCGGTTGCGACATCCAGTCCTTTATAAACTTGTCTTGAATCAGCGGAAATTATTACACCGTTATATTTCTTTGCCAAATTAACCGCCCACGCGGATTTTCCCGAGGCGGTCGGCCCCACTATGGCAATGACCTTCTGTTTAGTATTCATATAGTTCCCGTTTCTTCCGTCATTCTGGCTTGTCTGCCCGCCTTGGGAGGGTCCAGAATCTTAGCTGTCATTCCCGCGA
>CAYGIK010000051.1:0-2172 GCA_964350005.1 uncultured Candidatus Saccharibacteria bacterium | reverse complement strand
ACCAACGCATTTAGCTGTTCATCCGGCGGGCGAGTGGTATCCAAAATTATCCGCCACTTTTGATTCGTGTACATTTCCACTTCAAATGTAGTTTCCGGAATCGTAATCCGAGTAATCGAGATATTTGTTTTGCGCGGTAAGTTCGCAACAAAGCTGGTGACGAATTCAATAAAATCAGGCGCAACTACTTTTTGATTCAAACTCACCGGCACATTTTTCAAATCCTCAATCAAAATTAGGGGAGTATTATCCCCCGCCTTGTCATAAACAATTCCGTAGCGGTTCACCAAAAACTTTTCTCCCGCTGTCTGCCACACCACCGAAGTCTGATGTTCTGTTATTTTTATAGTCAACAAATTGCTGATTAGATTCTTACCAAAATCCACTTCACTGATTTGCGGAATTTTACTCAACAATTTTCTTCTAGCCATTCCCTCTTGCCATGTCACCGCATTCACCCTAGTAAATCCGCGCGGAAACAATAAATCCTGAATTTGTTGTTGAATAGAAAGGTGATTGCCTGTAATTTTCAATTCATCCAACAAAAAAAACTTGCTCCCAAAAACAAAATAAATTATTGCAATTAGCGCTGGTATCACGAGCCATTTTTGCCAACCCCCACCTCGCAATTGAAAAACTCGCAGTCTCCGACCAGTTGTTTCTTTTTTTGTACTGCGTTGCAATTGTTTGCGATATTCCAATCGCCGTCGCACTGCTTCATTTTCCACCAAAGGAGATATGCCGTTTATCCGCACACGCTTTTTGAATCCAATTTTCCACCCCCACCGCAGTTTCACTTCTGATTTCTTAATTCTTCCAATAATTCCCTACCAAACACATTTGCCAATCCGGCACCCAGCGTAATGACTACATCACCAGGTTGAACAAACCCAAGCATAAATTCTTTGATTGTAAGAAAGTCTCCCGCATATTTTGCATTGTGACTCACCTCATTTATCGCTTCCACTAATTGTTCGCTACTAATCGCCTTCTTATCTTCCTCACTATCACGCACCGCGTAAATCGGCGCTACTACCACCAAATCAGCGTCATGAAAACTTTTAGCGAAATCATCCAACAGCAATCTGGTTCGACTATGTTGGTGAGGATGAAATACTACCACTAAACGCCTGCCCCGAAAATACTGTCTTGCTCCTTCCAATAAAGCGTAAATTTCTGTCGGATGATGAGCATAATCATCCAAAAAAGTAATCCCTTTTGTCGTACCAATAATTTCAAATCTTCTCGACGCCCCACGGAATTCATCCTGCAAAGTATGTTTTACAGTCGCATCATCTACTCCTAGCTCTCGAGCTATTGCCCAACTCATCACCGCATCCGCCACATTGTGTCTCCCTGGCACCTGTAAATGCAGTCTCAAGCCGTTTACTGAAAAATATAATCTGCCCTCTACAAACTCCAAATCTTTTGCCCGAACATTATTATTTTCTCCTAATCCCGCCCAAACTACTTTTGGCGGATGAGCGCGTTCTACAACTTCCCGAATATTCGCGTCATCACCGTTGCCAATAAACACTCCATCTTTTGGCAATAATTTTACAAAATCTACAAATGCCGACTTAATTTCTTCCAAATCTTTGTAATAATCCAAATGATCAGCTTCTATATTGGTTAGCGCAATGATTCTTGGACGCAAATCCATAAAACTTCTGTCATATTCACACGCTTCCACAATCATTGTCGGACCGTTACCCATAACAAAATTGGATTTCAGATTTTTTACCTCTGCACCAATTAGCGCGGTTGGATTGCGTCCCTCCGCCTGCAAAATCAATGTGAGCATTGTAGTGGTAGTTGTTTTACCGTGCGTACCGCTAATCGCAACACCATTTTTTTCTTTCATTACTTCACCCACCACTTCCAATCTTCGTCGAACGGGGATACCGAGTTTTTTTGCTTGAACGATTTCTAGATTAGTCGCAGGAATTGCAGCCGAATAAATCACTTCATCAATATCTTTTGTAATATGTGCGGTATCATGACCAACGAATACGACAATACTGGCCTCTTCCAAATCAGGCCTTGCGTCAAAATCATTCATATCGCTCCCTGCAACCGTGTGCCCTAACCCCTTCAAAAGGCGGGCAACCGCCTGCATCCCTATACCCCCTATCCCGACCAAAAAGTAGCTTTTAGACTTTCCCACCCGCC
>CAYGIK010000050.1:0-2191 GCA_964350005.1 uncultured Candidatus Saccharibacteria bacterium | reverse complement strand
AAATCCAAAATACAAAACAAAATAAAAGTTTGGAATTTATAATTTAGGATTTGTTTAGGATTTAGGATTTTATTGGTATGGATATCGAGGAGGCAAAGAAGATAGATTTGAAGAAGTTTCTTGAAGACGCTAAATCAGCGAATGAGAAATTTAATTTTTTATTATCAATTGCGGACAAAGCGGGAAAATTAGGCAAAGGTGATTTGGCGGTGCCATGTTTGATAAAAGATAATATTGCGACAACAGAATATCCCACTACTTGCGCTTCCAAAATGTTAGAAAAGTTTGTATCGCCGTATGAAGCAACTGTAATTACAAAATTGAAAGAAGCGGGAGCGTGGATTGCGGGAAAACTTAATTTGGATGAATTTGCGATGGGTTCAAGCACGGAGAATTCCGCTTTTGGAACAACAAAGAATCCACTCGACCCTACTCGGGTTCCGGGAGGGAGTTCGGGTGGCTCTGCGGCTGCGGTAGCGGCTGGAATAGTGCCATTTGCTCTTGGGAGCGATACGGGAGGCTCAATTCGTCAGCCCGCCAGCTTTTGCGGTGTAGTGGGTTTGATGCCAACTTACGGAAGGGTTAGTCGTTATGGTTTAGTTGCTATGGCAAGTTCGCTGGATAGAATTGGACCAATCACTAATACCGTTAAAGATGCGGCAAGAGTTTTGCAAGTGATTGCGGGAAAAGATGAACATGATTCTACAACAGTAGATATTCCTGTGCCTGATTATTTAGCGTTTTTGGATGGTGATATCAAGGACATCAAAATTGGTGTGCCAAAAGAGTATTTTGGTGAGGGTGTTGATTCGGAAGTTGAGAAGACGGTCAAAAAAGCAATTGAACAGTTGGAACAATTGGGTGCGAAGATTGTAGAAATCAGTTTGCCTCATTCAAAATATGCGTTGGCGACATACTATATTGTTCAACCGGCGGAAACTTCTGCTAATTTGAGCAGATATGATGGAGTTCGATATGGCTATAGCCATGACGAATACAAAATCAGCAAATCGGCAAATCAGCAAAACGAGGGGTTGGGATTGATTGAGAGTTATTTCAAAACAAGAGCGGAAGGATTTGGTGCGGAAGTGAAACGGCGAATTATGCTGGGAACCTATACTTTGTCGGCAGGGTTTAGAGATGCGTATTATGATAAAGCTCAAAGGGTGCGGGCGCTTATAAAACAGGATTTTGATGAAGCTTTCAAAAAGGTAGATGTAATAATCTCACCAACTACACCGACAGTTGCTTTCAAAATTGGTGAACGCTCTGCTGACCC
This sequence comes from uncultured Candidatus Saccharibacteria bacterium, assembly GCA_964350005.1. Taxonomy (GTDB): domain Bacteria; phylum Patescibacteriota; class Kazan-3B-28; order Kazan-3B-28; family Kazan-3B-28; genus JAKLDB01. Next base: position 912 of record CAYGIK010000050.1, on the reverse strand, counting down.
ACTCAAGATGTATCAGGCAGATTTGCTGACTACTCCCGCAAGTTTGGCTGGGATTCCGGCGATTTCTATTCCTTGCGGAAAGGTTAAGGGGCTTCCTGTTGGGTTACAAATTATGGGAAAGCAGTTTGACGAGCCAATGATATTAAAGGTGGCAGAGGCGTATGAACGGCTAAAATAATAAGGTAATCACCCTACGCATAAAGCTTCGGGTGACCTTCGGGGAAAAGTTATGGTAATTTATTTCTTATTAATTATTTTGGTGATTGGTGGAATAGCGCTTGCGCTAGTTAGTTATTTTGCCGGTAAAAAACGGGTAATTTCGGAAACTGAACAGGCACGGGTGCGGGAGATGTGGAATAATGTTGATTTACTGATGGCGGATGAGAGAGAAGCGTCTTGGGTGAAAGCAGTTTTTGAGGCGGATAAAATTTTGAATTATGTTTTAACTCTGAAAAATGTTGCGGGTGCCAATTTGGGAGAGAAATTGAAAAATGGTAAAAGCTTGTTCGGTAATGTGCAGGTTGCGTGGGACGCGCACAAATTACGCAATCAGTTGGCGCATGAAGTAGATATAAAACTTGCTCGTCATGAAGCAGAGAGGGCGATTAGATTTTTTAAAGAGAGTTTGAGGCAGTTGGGAATTAGGCAATGAAAAATTAAGAATGAAAAATGAAAAATTCTGGTAGCTCCTTCGTCGCTTTTTATAGTCGTCATCCTGAATGAAATGAAGGATCTAAAATAATTTTATAGATGCTTCGGTCGCTGGGGCGACCTCGAGCATGACAAATCAAAACATATGAGTAGTGCAATAGAAAAATACGAAGCAGTTATTGGGTTGGAGATTCATGTTCAGTTGGACACGAAATCCAAAATGTTTTGCCGTTGCGATAACAATTCGGAAAATGCCGAGCC
>CAYGIK010000049.1:0-2474 GCA_964350005.1 uncultured Candidatus Saccharibacteria bacterium | reverse complement strand
TTGGCGCTCGGTTCTAGCCGACTGCAAGTCGGCATACAAAAATGGATTCCCGCCTTCCCACTACGCCAAGGCTTCGAGGGACCACGGTCGCGGGAATGACATAAAAAGAATAAGGAATGACCCTCCTTCGCTCCGCTACGGACGGGCAGGCAAAAAAGAAAAAGAATAAAGAAAAGAAAAATCTACACGGCGCCGAGCATACCGATAACTACCCCAATAGTCGCTAGCGCAGCCCCAATCACCCAAAATCTCATCGTCACTTTTGGCTCTGGCCAACCAATCGCTTCAAAATGATGATGCAATGGCGCAATCAGGAATAGTTTGCGCTTATATACTTTGCGCCAAAACAACTGGAGCAAAACAGAAAAAGTCTCAATCATCGGGATAAAAGCAACAAACGGCAACACCGCCAATCCCACTCCGCCTTTAATCAACATAGCAACCACCCCAAGAGTAGCCCCGAATGCCAACGCATAAGTATCCCCTCCAAAAAATCTCGCAGGAAAAATATTGAACCAAAGATAAGCCAACAACACACCCACGACCGTTCCGCATAAAATTGCCAAACTCACTTGATTATTGACCAAAGCCAATACGCCGTAAGAACTGAAAGCGATTATAAATAAACCGCCCGAAAGCCCATCTAGCCCGTCAGTAATATTGAAAGCGTTCGCCACCGCCAAAATCACAAAGATGAAAATCGGGATATACCACCAACCCACAATAAAATCTCCGACTCCGGGCAAATGGAATGCATTGAAACCAAGTTTATAGAAAAACCACCATGCCCCAAGTCCCGCTACCACAAACAGCCACAGCATTTTGTGTCGCGCCCGAATTCCCTTCACTCCGCCAATCCCACGAATATTGAACCAGTCATCAATCGCTCCGATAATCCCAACTGACAAAAGCGCAAACAACGGCAAATAAGTTTGCGAACGAGTTAAGTTGAATTTTAACGAAATCAAAATCACAATCAACCAATACAATACTCCCGCCATTGTTGGGATATTCCGCCGATGTTTTTCTCCATGCAACTGCTGAAACACGGTCGCTTGAGTGCCGTACAAAGTTTCTTCTTTTGGCTTTTTCCAAAATTTATACTTAAATAAAAAATTTGCCCAAAAGGGCGTTGTGAGAAGGGCCACAAAAAATCCTATCATCGAGATAATGAATATCCGTAAAAGTTCTGTTTGGAGAAGAGTTTCTGACATACTAAATCTTCTTTTGCGCAACCAACCGACTAACCAAGCGATCTAAATGCAACGCTCGAGAGGCCTTTACTAATACGGTATCACCTTCCTCTAATATGGGCAAAATCTGAGAGATTGCCGAATCAACACTCGGATTATTTTCATCCCAAGGAATTCTCACCACATTTTCTCTTAACATTCCGGATAAAAGCGCACCCTCCGCAATCAACTCACCTTCTTTGCCAACTACGATAAGTAAATCTGTTTGTTTAGCTGCCCACTGTCCTGTTTGCCGATGTCCTGCTTCAGTCGCACTCCCTAACTCCCTCATGCCACCCAAAATCGCAACTTTTCTGCCTCGCGCAACATCTTTCAAACTTGTAAGCGCCAGTCGCATCGATTCAGGACTGGCATTATAAGTGTCATCAATGATCATCCACATGGGAGTGTGTTGAATTTGGAAACGACCATTAATTGGCTGAAACTCCCTCAACCCTTTTTTGATTTGTTCCACCGTTAATCCAAATTCTTCTCCCACAGCGTAGGCAACCAGCGCCGCTGGTACAAATTGACGCCCCACCGGCAACTTCACTTCAATACTCCCCGAAGGACTATGCAAAATATAATTACTTTCCCCCGCCATCTTCACCGAATAATTATTTTGTTCATTCCAACCAAAAGTCACTTTTCTTTGCAAATCGCGGAGTGTAAGCCCTTGACATCTTTCACATTCACCATTGATAACCGCAAGACCCCGCGGTTTCAATTTTTTAGCTAGCGATAATTTTTCCGCCGTCAGTTCATCTTGATTTTTGTAAAACTCCAAATGCGAATCACCGATTATGGTAATCACCGCCACATCATAATCGAACCAACGATTGAACCAACGAATATCATTTGGCCTATCCGCCCCCATTTCCAAAACCAGCACAGCAGGATAATTTTGCTTTGTTGCCAATTTCCAAAGTCCCTTAAATTTCAAAGAGATAAGTTGCGTCAGACTTATCCTCGCTTTTCCGGATTCGGTAAACGACGGCTCAAAGCCGGGATCAATAACCGATGCCGTAATTCCCCATTCGGTGTTGGTATTGTATAAACTCCGCTGGGCTGGATACACCTGCTTCAGCACAGCAAAAACCGCCTCCTTAGTAGTGGTCTTACCCACACTTCCAGTAATGGCAATTATCTTGACCTGATATTTACGAGCTATCTGGCTCGCCAACCACCCAAACATATTCAATATTATTTTCTTCATCTTTGCTCCTGCCTGTCATTCCCGCG
>CAYGIK010000048.1:0-2489 GCA_964350005.1 uncultured Candidatus Saccharibacteria bacterium | reverse complement strand
ATTGTTGCCTGATGCTTTTCTTGATTTATAATCAGCCGACCGCTCACGCAGTCTGGAACTTGGGTGGTTCTCTCTCTGGAACTCCATTCCCGTAAAGTCGATTATCTTTTGGTACACTTTCATAAGACAGGTGGATATTTAGAAATATGCCACCCCCCAAGCTCATTTCACTTAAGTATACTCTAAAATCGACTTCCAGTCAAGGGTTTTCTCGCTCCCAGACTGTATTTCTTGGGATACAGCCCCGAGGCGCCAAAGGCGCTTTTCGGGGGCAACCCGACACATTTCCTCCTATACTCCTCTTTCCTCCTGTCATCCTCTGGCTTGACCAGAGGATCCAGAAAAAATAGATTCCCGCCTTCGCGGGAATGACAGAAAGAAAAACTATGATAACTCCTGCCAGCAAACTCGATACTCTCCCCCGAATAGGTCCCGCTCTAACCTCTCAACTGGCAGTTTTAGGCATTTTGACCGTAGAGGACCTGATTTACTACTTCCCCCGCGCTTGGGAGGACCTGACCCAACTAACCCCAATCGCCCACCTTGTTGCTGACGGCCAAAGACGAACAGTCAGAGCTACTCTGACCGGCACCAACACTTTCCGCTCCCCCATCAAAAAGATGATGCTGACCCAAGCGGTCGCTAATGACGCCAGCGGTGCTTTACCTGTTATTTGGTTCAATCAGCCCTACCTTCGCACGACTCTCAAAAATGGAGAGGAATATTTGCTGACCGGCAAAGTCGAAAGCCGAGCGGGCAAACTGACTCTAGTCAGCCCCGAAATCGAACGAGCTACCGACATCCCCGTTCACAGTCTTCGCATTGTTCCTATCTATCCCGAAAGTGGGCGTCTCACCACCAAAATCTTCCGCCGACTTTGCGCAAACCTTGCCCCGATTATTCGCCAAGTTGAAGATTACCTTCCCGACTTTATTAAAAAAGAATATAGCCTGCTTGCTCTTCCCGAAGCACTGCTTCATTTGCACTTCCCCGCTTCGTTAGAATATTTGCAGTCCGCTAAAGACCGTTTAGCGTTTGACGAACTTTTGCTTACTCAACTGGCGATTCAAAGCGTCAAACAATTTTTGAAAGCATCTTCGGCTCAACCTATTTCGCAAGACATTGAATTTATTAAATCTATTTTAGCCAAACTCCCGTTTGCACTCACCTTGGGACAGAAAAAAGCATTGTGGGAAATCGTGCAGGACTTGGCTGGCACCAAACCGACCAACCGTTTATTGGAAGGTGATGTTGGTTCTGGCAAAACTATTGTGATTGCCGTTGCCATGATGCTTGCGGCGAAAAACAAATTTCAATCTGCTCTAATGGCACCGACTGAAGTTTTGGCTTGGCAACATTACCAATCCCTCTCGCCTCTTTTAAATCAATTTGGTTTTTCCTGCCGTCTTTTAACCCAAAGTTTTAAACTCGGAGCAGAAAATGCCGACATAACAATCGGCACTCATGCGCTGATTCAGGAATCAGTCAAATTCAACAATCTCAACCTTGTCGTAATTGATGAACAACACCGCTTTGGCGTTGAACAGCGCGAAAAGCTGAAACATAAGGGCATTGTGCCTCATTTCATTTCCCTGACCGCCACTCCCATCCCCCGCTCTCTTGCACTCACGCTTTTTGGCGATTTGGATTTATCGGTGATTACAGAAAAACCTGTCGGTCGCAAACCAATCATCACTAAAGCTCTTACCAACAATCAACGGGCGCAGGCATACAAAATAATCCAGCAAGAGATTGACTCTGGCCATCAGGCTTTTGTTCTAACTCCCTTGATTTCTGATTCCGACCGCCTGGCAGTGAAATCGGCCGAAAAAGAATTCAAAAACATCTGCAGTATTTTCCCCCATGCCAAAGTCGGTCTTCTTCATGGCCGACTGACCACCGACAAAAAACAAGCGGTAATGGAATCTTTCAAAAATAAGGAATTGGATATTTTAGTCACCACAACCGTAATTGAAGTAGGAGTTGATATTCCCAACGCAACCGTGATGTTGATTGAGGGAGCAGAAAGATTTGGTCTGGCCCAACTTCACCAGCTTCGCGGACGAGTAGGCCGAAGCAGTGCGCAATCGTATTGTTTTGTAATTCCTACTGATGCGGACGAAGAAGTAATGAAACGACTACAAATCTTTAGTGTGAATCTAGACGGATTTAAATTGGCGGAGATGGACCTCTCCATGCGGGGTCCCGGCAGTTTGTTTGGGAAAATGCAGTCTGGGTTCTTCCGCTATCGCCTAGCAGATTGGACTGATACAAAAGCAATCAAGATTGCCCAAGAAGCAAGTCTGAAGATTTTGGCCGACAGCCCCGACCTTAATAAGTACCCCTCCCTAAAGAAAAAAGTTAGTATTGATAGTGTTATCACTCATTCTGAGTGAAATCACCAATCACCAAATCACAACATCCAAAACAACTCTGTCATCCTGAACTTGCTTGCCCATCCGTAGCAAAGCGTAGGAGGGATTCAGGAT
>CAYGIK010000047.1:0-2501 GCA_964350005.1 uncultured Candidatus Saccharibacteria bacterium | reverse complement strand
TAATTCATAACACCTCTTATGATAAGGGGTGTTGCACTTACTTGTTGAACTTAGTATTAAAGAGACGGAGAAACTGCTAATTTTAATTAATTCATACTGGACGCGAAATTATATGACTAATTAATTTTACTGGAAAGTTGTTCGTAGGTAAGAGCTCCTGTTTCTCGGCTACCATCAGCGAAAATCCAAGTTGGGTAACCTTCAATCTTGGCATCGATGCATGCTTGGGTTTGTTTATTGGGATTTTTAGTATCGGCACATTCGACATAATTTACATACTGCCATGCGTCGCCAAACATCGCTTTTTGTTTCTGACAATAAGCACACCAATATGTACCGTATACTTTGACACCTTGGGCGGTCAGAGCTTTTGCCAAAGTGGTCCACTTATCTTCGACTTGGACTTGATTTTGGATTGTGTTGGTTGAATCAGTTGGGTTATTGGAAGGAGTTTTATAGTTAGTGACCGCTAACACAATTAGGGTAGCGATAATAACCAACAAGATAAACCAAGAAAGTTTTTTCATACTGTGATTGTAGCATATGGAGTCGGGTGGGAAGATTTCCCTGTCCCTAAGGGATCCCTTCGGGACTGCTACAGGGGCCCTTCACTCGCCGCACAATGGAAGACAATAAATTTGTAAAGCGGTCTCGTGCGCGAACCCTTTGTGCTTCGCATGGGTTCAATTCCATACCCAAAGAAAAGAATAACTCTGATAAATCGGAGTTTTCTTTTCTGGTGGCTCGGGTGGGAATCGAACCCACACATCCTTGCGGATACACGATTTTGAGTCGTGCGCGTATACCAGTTCCGCCACCGAGCCAAAAAATCCTACGGGGTGAATATACCATTCCACCACTTGGCCAAATTATACGAGGTAAATATACCCACCTATTACCTAGCCCTCACAGAGACACAATTTTTTAATATGTCATTCCCAACCTGCTTGCCCGTCCGTAGCGGAGTATAGGAGGGATCGGGAATCCAGACAGAAACAGAAAAAAGATTTTTTGTTTGTTTTCTTTTCTGGATTCCCGGGTCAAGCCCGAGGATGACAAGAGAAGAGGTGTGGGATGACAGAGGAAGATGGATCCTAAAACTAGTTCAGGATGACGAGATAAAGAGTTCGGGATGATTACTGGATGGGGAATTTTATTGTCAGTTCTGTTACGCGTTTTTTCGCTTGTGATAATACTGCTTTATTGGTTGGTTTGTCCAGCACATCATTGATAATTGACGCTACTTCCGCCATCTCCGCTTCTTTCATCCCCCGACTAGTAATTGACGCTACACCCAAGCGAATACCTGACGGATCAAACGGACTGCGTAAATCGCCCGGCACCATATTTTTATTAACAATAATCCCCGCTTTTTCCAGCGCCTGCTCTGCTTCCAAACCGGTAATTGTTTTATTGGAAAGGTTCATCAGAATCAAATGGGTATCAGTGCCACCTGTCACCAATTTGAATCCGAATTGAATAAGGTTCGTTGCCAATATTTTGGCATTGGTGACAATTTGTTTGGCGTATTTTTTGAATTCAGGTTTACTTGCCTCTTCCAGACAAATCGCTTTAGCGGCGGTGATGTTATCGTGCGGGCCACCTTGAATGCCAGGGAACACCGCTTTATCAATTGGCGAAGCGAGAGTTTTTTTGCACATAATTATTGCGCCCCTAGGACCGCGCAAAGTTTTGTGAGTAGTTGTCATCACAATATCGGCGTGCGGGAAAGGTTGCGGATGAACTCCGCCCGCAATTAGTCCTGCAATATGTGAAATGTCCGCCACTAAATATGCACCGACTTGTTTGGCTATTTTTGCGAAGCGAACAAAATCAATACTTCTCGGATAGGCGGTGGCACCGCAGACAATAATCTTCGGCTTGAAGATTTTTGCCATAGTTTCTATTTCGTCGTAATTCAAAAGTCCGGTAGATGGATCAACGCCGTATTGAATAAACTTATATGCTTGTCCCGAAAAATTTACCCGATGCCCGTGAGTAAGATGTCCACCGTGAGCCAAGCTCATTCCCATCACTGAGTCACCAAAATCCAGCAGGGCGGTGTAGATGGCAATATTGGCGGGACTGCCTGAATAGGGCTGGACATTGGCATGTTCGGCCTTGAAGAGCTTTTTGGCAGCCTCGATTGCCTTGTTTTCCATCTCGTCAATAATCTCATTCCCGCCATAGTAGCGCTTGCCGGGGTAGCCCTCGGAGTATTTATTCATCAAAACCGAGCCCACCGCCTCTCGAACGGCCGAACTGGCTATGTTTTCAGAGGCAATCAGGGACAGAGTGTCCTGCTGGCGTTTTGCCTCCGCCTCGATAAGCTGAGAAATCGTTTTCATAGTACTATTGTACCTTATCCAATCTTGTCATTCTGAGGCATAGCCGAAGAATCTAGACCAAAGGTCGCTTCGCCCCAACGGGGCCCCTTTGGGGCTAGATCCTTCGACTCGCTCTGCTCGCTCAGGATGACCCTCCTTCGTCACTCATCCTTC
>CAYGIK010000046.1:0-2630 GCA_964350005.1 uncultured Candidatus Saccharibacteria bacterium | reverse complement strand
TGCCACAAACCGCCCTGACCCATGTCATATGCATTTCCGACTCCAACACACCAAAGTGATACAACGTTGCGTTAGGTATGGTATGGACAGAGTCACTTACTAATATATCTGGGTCAACAAAACCTATTGGAATATAGTACCTGGTTTCGGATGAAACTCGCGGTATTAATAAAAAAGATGATGTAGGTATGTTTTCAACATGAAACCTCGTAGGAGTTTCCGCTAATTTGCGCGTTGGCGCACTTTTGCTTACTAATCTGTACTGTTGAACTGCCTCCACTCTCCGCATTACCTCGGGCATCGATCTTAATTTTTCTGGCGGAATATCACCCAACCACAAACACCACTTCTCACCATTATTAATAAACTCCTCCGCTCCCACCCAACGCTTAAACAGTGGCTCAGCGACCGGTTCACGATTCAAAAATGCTTGCTTTTGCTTTCTGTTAAATAAATAAAATCCGCCATCTATAGGCTTATTCCCAATCTTCATTCCCGGCACATCACATAGCGGATTACTACGGCTCATCACTACTACAAATGGCGCATCTACCAAATAGGGATTAATTTGAGAAACCTTTGCTTCATGTGCAATGCCCCGCACATCATCATATTCAAACAGCCTTGGATTTTCTACTGGGACATCCGAAAAACCAATAATCACACAATAAACCCCCGCTTGTCCTGGCGCTTCATTCGACCACTTAAAAGTTCGATGAGCAAAATTAATATAAGGGCTGTATTTAGATTTTAAAAATCCCCACAAAATTCCTACCTGCTCTCCCTGGGTAATTGAGTTGGTCGAAACAAAAGCACATTTGATTTGCGTATCTTTGATATATTGTGCTGCTTTCACATACCAACCAGCGACATAATCAAGTACTCCCGCATTTTTATGACCATCAAATAATTCTGCTATCTCAGAACGTTGACCTTCACTCATTAACTTAGAACCTACAAATGGCGGATTGCCAAGTATATAGTTTAATCTATCTTTTGGTACCACGCTGGACCAATCTGTTGTCAATGCATTTGCACACACAATATGTGGTTGCTCAGTCAGCGGTAATTTAGCAAATGGCTCCCCAAAATGATCACCAAGCTCTTTATTGGCAAGATGATCTACTAGCCACAAAGATAATTTGGCTATCTCGGCTGGAAATTGTTCAATCTCTATACCATAAATTTTTTCAATAGATAATCGTGATATCTCTTGGACACTTTTCTTATCCGGCAATTTAGCGATTCCCAGATTGGTATCAATCGGATAGAGTCTTCTTATAATTTCAAGCTCCACCTTGCGTAGTTCTCTGTACGCCACCACTAAAAAGTTTCCACAACCACAGGCTGGATCCAGCAAACTAATATTCTCTATCGCTCGCCACAACTTATTTAACTTCTTTTCATCGCAATCAGCCAAATCCAAATCTTTATTTAAATCATCTAAAAATAACCCAGAAATAACTTTTAAAATATTCTTTTCCGAGGTATAGTGTGCCCCAATATCATGACGCAAATTTGCATCATTACTATCCATCACAAACTGAAACATTGAGCCAAACACCGCTGGTGACACTGCTCCCCAATCAGAATAAGCGGCATCTAAGGTCGCTTTCCGCATTGATGTATTAAAAAAAGCTAATGGGATGGGCTCAGCAAACAAACCACCATCCACATATGGCAACTGTTTTAATTCCTCATCTAGATTATCTGATCGCTTTTTGGATGGAGTATTAAGAACTTGAAAAACAGTACCCAAATGATTACCAAAATCACTACCATCCTCTTGTGTTTTTTGCCTTAAATACCAATGCAAGCTGTCTTTGGGGAATAATCCTGTATCATCTGCAAAGAAACAAAATACCAACCTCACCAAAAGCTGACTGAGATCATGTTTTTCATAATTACTTACTGCTAGTGCCTTGTAAAGTTCAACCACTTTCTTGACCGCTTTGCGATCAACGGGGCTTTCCTCTTTATATTTACGAACTTCATATCCAGCAATAAAAGAAAACAGCCGAATCTTCTTATCTAAATCCTTCAGTTCAATTGTCCACGCAGTAGCCTCGCCTGTCTCCGCTTCTAAATCATACAAGCGTATTTTCTGATAATCCGTGACGATGACATAACGAGGCTTTTCCTCTTCTTGCAGACCAACAGAATAATCTGTCGCCTGCATAAAAGCGCTATCCAAGTTTTTCCCCTTTGATTTGTGTTCTACCAAAAGCGTACCAGGCCAAAACAGGTCAATAAAACCCGTGTTGCCATTTAGCTTTTCAACCGCCTTCTGATACATAGCAATCGATCGCCGTTGAATACCGAATACCTCAAAAAACTCATTCCAGAAGGTTTGATATTCCTGCATTTCGCCCGTTTCATCAGCCCACCGTCTCGAGAAAGCGACTGCTCGACTCCTAATTTCATTCCAACTCAACATATTCTGATTATACCCCACCCCAAAACTCCGCTCCGAGAGCCACTTTTCTCCTATCCCCAGATAGCCCGTTTTTTATGCCATAGGAGGAGAGCTATCCTCTGCCTTTTATCCCATCGAGCAAATTACCCCATATCTCCCTCCGCCATTGGAGCTTGAGCGTACTGAATCCCCAAAATCCCTCCAATCAGCGTGC
>CAYGIK010000045.1:0-2990 GCA_964350005.1 uncultured Candidatus Saccharibacteria bacterium | reverse complement strand
CCACAGCCACCGCTGCCGTTTTTTTATATATTTTCAAAGATTAAAAACGTCCAACCCGAGATGTTGGATCAGATGGCGGTTGATGAAGTCTCCCATTCGAGTCTCGTCAATAGGAAGCTTTCCCTTTCATGATTACAGTTTTTAATTTCCACCCGTAACTCTGCAGCAACTGTTTCACTGCATCACGCAGACTGCCGTAATCAAATTGATAATCGTAGACGAGCTCACCACCGGGGGCATAGCCCCTTTCCCTGATTTGCTGGAAGACCTCGATTCCCTTAATCTTCTTTTTTTGAATCCCCATCGAGAAAGATATTCCTGAGGAAGTTTCTTTGAGCATCTCCCAGTAGTAAGCCGTTTTGTCTTTCTCGCTCAGGAGGATCCTGGCCGCATAAGTAACCGTCTTTTTACCACTATACCAACTGCTGTTCGTCACTTCGTTGGAAATTTCAAGATCCGTATCTCCTCCCCTGGCAATCTTAAAAGGTCCGGCTTCGCTGTATTTGAGAATCGCCTGCAGTATAGTTTCTTTTTCTGAGCTGTCACCCGGAACTTGTGCCGGGTTATCCTGTCTTGATCCAATCAAACCATTGACTTTGCCGGCTGCCGTCCATTCAGTCATCGTCTGATTCCATACAAGATCGTCGGCACCAATTTGCCCTTCCGCACCCATTCGAAAAAGTTCCTGCTCACTAAACGGCCCACTTTGCGATCCATTCCGGTAAAGATGCCAATCCATCGTCATCGCTCCCCCTAATTAGTATAAAAAAACGCTCGACACCTGGCCACTTCCGCAAGCGCCTTCCAGCCAGGTTAGATCAATAAAACCGGAATTTTTATTTTGTCTCAGCAATATCATCATCATCATTTCCTGAAGATGTGACTTCAGGCCGTTTATTCCTCCAACCGCTCCCAGATCAAGGTACCCAGGCGGATAGCTTCCTCCTTGCAGTAGCTGTAATCGAGGTCTTTGCCCTTTACTGTTATACCGCAGTCGTATTGACCATTCTTTAGAAATTCCATCATTGCTGTTGTCTCTTCTTCTTCGTATATACTGGTATCACCTAAATTCCCCACAAAAATTAGTGTAGACGGGCCCTCTGACTACTATAGTCAAATTATACTGAAGAAAGCCTATGTTTTGGGGGTTTTGCTCCATGAGACATGATTAAAATTCATCTTGCAATTCCTTTTTGTATACGCTATAATTAGCGTATACAGGAGGTGCTGAAATGGCTATTTACAACGAACCACTGGTTGAAATTCCCGAAGGCGAGGGTGTTCACACAAAAGTTGCGGGGGCAAAAGGTGAAAAGTACGTCTACAAATATGTGAAGTACTTCCGCAATGCTGAGGGTAATCCACGAAACAAGGCCAAAGCAATCGGCAAGTTTGATGTTGCTACCGAGAAGATGTTTCCTAATAGAAACTATTTCGACATGTACAATATCGACCCTGCCATGCCAAATATCGATTTTTGGGACTACGGTTATTCATACCTTGTGCTTAAAGTCTGCCGAGATATGGGCTTGTTTGATTGTCTCGTAAGTGTGTTTGGTGAAGAACGCACCATGGATATTGTGGTTATGGCTTCATACATTGTTCGGGAGGGGAGTGCCATGGACGGCATCGACGATTGGCAACAAAGAAATTACTTTCCGAATCATAGTCGATTGTTGACTTCTCAATCGACCAGCAAGATTTTTGCAGCTATATCCGCCCAGCAAATGAACAACTTCTTTACAAATTGGGTGAAGATTTCCATGGGTGAAGGTACTGTTTGCTACGATGTGACGTCTATTTCGTCCTACGCTCAGCAAATGCCTGCCGTCGAGCGAGGATACAATCGCGATGGTGAGAACTTAGCACAGTTCAACTTGGGAATGTTTTGTGATGAATCCAGCAAGACTCCGATTTACTACAACCGCTACAACGGAAGCTTAACCGATAAGACAAATCTTTCCTACGTACTGGCTAACGCAGAAGCTGTCGGAATCAAACGTGTAAAAATGGTTGTTGACGGGGGCTTTATGGACAAGGGATGTCTCGCCAGCCTTAGCGATTTATGTAATGGGTTCATAGTAGGTTTACCAACGCATCTTAAAGAAGCGCAAAACATCTTAGATTCTTACGGGAGTAGTGTTGATAACTATGCGAACGAAGTAAATGTGCCACATACATTCTGTATAGCCGTTGATTGCGAGATTCAAGGCGTTTCAGGTAAGGTGTTACTTTACTTTGACGCACTGAGCCATGTCTTGTTGTGCAACGAGCTATCGGAGAAAATAAACCGGCTCAAGGCGGAACTTTCTACTTTGAAGCGTTACCCAAAAAGTAAGTTGAAACGATATGATCCATATTTTACAATCACTAAACACAAACAAGGAAGCGGATTTGATTATGAAGTCGATTCAGTTAAAGTGGAAAAAATCAGGAATAGCAAGGGGTTATTCATGATTTTTACAACAGATATGGAATCAACTCCAGAAGACACGCTTTACCATTATCGAGCTAAAGATGTTGTTGAGAAGTTATTTGACCAAATCAAATGTGATATGGACGGTAATCGTATTAGAACCCACAATGAGCAAACTACGGATGGCAAAGTATTTGTTACGTTTGTTGCCTGTGTGATTCGAACATACTTGTTGAGTAACCTCAATCAATACTTGAAGGACAATTCCACATCGCTGAAGAAGGTTTTAAGCCAATTATCAAATATCACTATTGTATCTGGTGCAAAAGGATTAAGATTTACAAAGGCATTGTCGAAAAAGCAAAAACAAATCCTAAAGCCATTTGAAGCAGATTCAGCCATTATCACTAGCTTGGAATAAATCTGTCTACGCTAATTTCGCGGGGAATTTAGGTAGCAGAGTTTAAACTCTTTTAGTCAAGTCCGGAGCGGCCTGCTGCATATATTTTTTCCGCCAGGGCGCGGTTGATGCCCGGCACCCTGCTCAGTTCTTCGATGCCGGCCTGCCGCACCC
>CAYGIK010000044.1:0-3260 GCA_964350005.1 uncultured Candidatus Saccharibacteria bacterium | reverse complement strand
TCACCTCGGAAGGGGCGGGTTTCGCAAAGCTACGAGCCGGCTTCAGCGACTTCTTTAGCGTGTCATACAAAATTGCCGAATCAACATCCACTGTCCGCGCCAACCTCTTTATATAGTGGTCGCGTTCCACTGGATCGTTCACTTTATTAATCACCGAGAGCAATTCACGAGTCAGCTGTTTCTTGTCTTCCAATTTAGCAACATTATATTTTCGTGATGCCACATCAAAATAGAAATCCATCACCGGCACCGCTTCCGCCACTGCCAGTTTCCAATTTTCTGGGTTTTCTTTAATCATCGAATCAGGGTCTTTGTGATCACCCAGCAAAACCACTTTCATTGTCATATCAAAATTGTTTGCCATTTCAAGTGCGCGCCTCGTGGCTTCTCCACCAGCCGTATCCGCATCCAACGACAAGATAATTTCTTTGCCATAACGATTCAGCAATTGGAGTTGTTGTTCCGTCAGCGCCGTTCCCGAAATCCCCACCACATTTTTCACTCCCGCTTGGTAGGAACTAATTGTGTCCATCTGCCCCTCCACCAAAACTACCCGCCCTTCTTGTTGGATAGTTTGTTTTGCCAAATGAAGCCCATAAAGCATTTCGCTTTTGTGGAATAACGGAGTTTCCGGCGAATTCAAATATTTAGGAATTCCATTCGGATCCAGCACTCGCCCTGTAAATGCGACCACCCTGCCAAGACTATCCCACAATGGAAACATCACTCGTCCCACAAATTTGTCGTATAAAAATTGTCCCTTGCGAACTCCCAATCCCGCCTTTTCAATATCATCTTCTTTGGCACCTTTGCGAATCAAAAACTCCACCAACGCTTTTCCGCCTCTAGGCGCAAAACCAATTCGAAACTCTACCAGAGTCGCTGGCAACATCCCCCGCCCTACCATATATTCTTTTGCCACCCTACCTTCATCCGTATCCTGCAAAACTTTTTCGTAAAACCTCGCCGCCGTCTCATTGATGTTCATCAAAGTTTTTCTGGTATCAATCCCTGACTGTGGAACCTTAGAAAGCTGGATTCCCGCCTGTTCCGCCAACATCTGCAAAGCTTCCGCGAATCCAATTCCTTCTTTTTCCATCACAAACTTGAAAACATCTCCGCCCCGTCCGCAGCCGAAACAATGCCAAATCTGCTTATCGGGGCTCACCATAAACGACGGCGTTTTTTCCATATGAAAAGGACACAAGCCTTTGTAATTCGTCCCCGCTTTTTTCAACGGCAAATACCGGCCGATAAAATCGACCAAATCAATCTTCCCCTTTATTTCCTCTAAATCCGTCATATCTCCTTCGCCATTCTGGCTTGTCCAGAATCGTATATATTACCCCTCTACCGCTATTTTATTTACCGCCTCCACAATCTCCGACCAGTTGTCCACGCGGATAATTGAATCCGGCAATCGATGATGCCCGTTCCAAGGCTTGTGTGGAACTATTAATTTTACCCCATATTTCATCAGAGACTCGACATGACGGGTGTCGTCATCTATTAAAACCTCGCACCCCAATCTTCCGCACACCCCACCCTTCGTCAAAGTCGGGCTACCGTCTTTAGGATAATTATTTGTAAACTCAATCACTTTAAACACATTTGGAAAGTTGCGGTCAAGCCATTCATGTGTAATTTCCTTAACCACATTCTGTCTACCAGTTACCGCATACAGCTCATGAGACTTACCCAACTCCCCAATGCCCTCCTTTGCTCCCACTACCAACGGCATATTTTTAAACCCGTCTGTTTCAAAAAACTTGTGAACATCATCTATCGCCTCTTCAACGGTATTCCCAAAAATGTTCGGCCAGTGATAATCCGTTATGTCTTCAAAAGTCCAATTCGTTCCATGTTCACGGTTGTACCAATTCAAAAATTCCCTAATAAACTCCCCCAAGACCTCATCAATATCAACCGCAATTTTCATATCATTTATTGGCGGAGGGTGAGGGATTCGAACCCTCGAGAGGCTTGCGCCCCAACCCCTTCTTATTAATATATCCCACCACGGACTCATTATACCATCAAAATATGGTATATTGGAGATAACGCCTTGTAGCATATAGAAAATGAGAATAATTCTGCCCAAACCACAACTAGACCAATTCTTCGCCAAGCTTTTTGCAAATAGTAAAAAAACCAAATCCGAACTAGCTTATGAGGCGGGTGTATCAGCCAGAACGCTGCGAGATTGGGCGCGAGGATTGTATTTGCCAAATACAAAAGTTATGGAAAAACTTGGTAAAAGATATAATGTACCCCTACCCCCCTACCAAACCAAACCCGACCATTGGCAAATACCGGAAATTGCACATGCGGGAGCAATGGCCATGTTAGCCAAACACGGAGCACCCGGAAGTATTGAAACCAGACGCATGGCCGGAAGAATCTCTGCCGAGAAACGAAAACTAGACCCAGAAAAATATCGACTATTGGGTTGTAATGTACGAAAACTAATACTAAAGCCTCGCTTTTCAGGAAACCTAGCTGAGTTTGTAGGGATTCTTCTGGGCGATGGCTGTATCACACATAATCAACTAATGATTACGCTCGACCGAACTCGAGATAAACTCTACGCCGAATATGTCGCTTTATTGATATACAAAATATTCAAAGAACACCCCAGAATTTATTTTAGAGACACCGTCTGCATAATCTGCCTATCCGGCTTAGAGTATGTCGAATTTTTTATTAGCATAGGACTCAAAATCGGTAGTAAAGTCAGACAACAAGTAAAAATACCTAGCTGGATAAATCAACACAAAACATGGCAACTCGCGACTCTGCGAGGATTAATTGATACCGACGGTTGCATCTACATACACAAGCATAAAATCGGAGAAAAGCCGTATGAGCATATCGGTCTAACTTTTACTAACTATAGCTTACCCATAACCTCTTGGGTTACTGCTATACTGAACTCGATTAACCTCAATCCTAAAAATCCAAAAGCGCAACATGTTTATGCATACGGTACCCTTTCTGTAACTAATTACCTGAAAACCGTTGGCACTAGTAATCCCAAGCATCAACAGAAGTACGACAGATTCATTGAAAAACATCCACAAAACAGATACTCTACCAGATTAGAGTAAAATGAAATTATCAAGGAGAGGTGCAAGAGTGGTTTATCTGGCAGTCCTGGAAAGACTGTGTGCTCGAAAGGGTACCAAGGGTTCGAATCCCTTCCTCTCCGCCAAAATTGAAAATAAGCTTGACCAATCCGTCAGAACCTCCTATACTCCCTT
>CAYGIK010000043.1:0-3363 GCA_964350005.1 uncultured Candidatus Saccharibacteria bacterium | reverse complement strand
ACCGAAACCGAACCTGTATCACCAATCATTCAGAAGTTTATCAATCGCCTTTCCGATCTGCTATTCGTTCTTGAACGCTACGAACACCATCAAGCTGGACTTGGCGACACCTTCTGGAAAAAATAATTTTTTGGTGGAGATGGGGAGATTCGAACTCCCGACCCCTTGATTGCAAATCAAGTGCTCTAACCAACTGAGCTACATCCCCAATTTTTAAATACCGAACCAACCTAAGTCGATTACACCAAATCCTATCAGAAAACCTAGAATAATTGCAATCATACCGAAAATAAAGTGAGCGGTATAAGTACCCCCTGAGCCAAGATATTTCTCCGCCCAACCAATTTTCAATCCGATACCCTCGGTTATTTTTTTATAGTAAATCGTCCAAACCAATCCCAACCCGACTAGAATGAAAAGTAAGACCAATCTCATATCTGAATTATACACCGACAAATTGGGTTGATGAGGAGCGGATTTTTTGCTAATCTAGCTGTGTCCTTGCCTTTTGGCTTTTAAGTCAAAATTTCAAACCTACCCTATTGGACATTGGCAAATTGGACATTGGATATTACTGCGAAGCAGTTTGCGGGCGTGTAGCTCAGCTGGTTAGAGCGCTGTCCTGATAAGACAGAGGTCCCTGGTTCGATTCCAGGCACGCCCACCAAATCGAAACTTTGCCATTGGCAATATTTCGATTTATGGCTGTATCATTGGATAGAAGCACCGAAGGTATGGTTCGTGCGTGAGACCGCTCTATAAATTTGTTGGGTTTACCCTAATGCTGTCCCAAAGGGATCCCTTCGGGACGAACGGCGGGGCCCCATAGCAATGGGGAAACAATTCCAGGCACGCCCACCAAATACTCGTCATGCTTATCCTAATTGACCAAGACAATGTAACCGCCATGCCAAGCGCGGAGAGAGCGCTTGAAAAAATAAAGAAAATGGATTCCCGCCTTCCTCCTTCGCTCATCATCCTTCGCTAAAGCTATGGAATGACAGGAGCTACGGAAGGACCATGGACGCGGGAATGACAAAGAAAAGAAATAGAACAAAGAAAAACAAAAAGAAACCCCGGCGTAGTCGGAATATCAAAAAGACTCTTACAACCAAGGAGTACTTAGAGAACGGATTGTCCCGATAAAATCGGGAACAACGACCATGTTCTAATGAAGAACTACAACAAGACTTTCATCTTGTCAGTGATCTCCCTAGAAAGGAGGTATTCCATCCCCACCTTCCGGTAGGGATACCTTGTTACGCTTACTGTTATTCTCTCGTTACCGAGAGTGTCGGACTATGTCTTCATCCATTTTCCAATGGAGCTAACGTATAGTCTCTACGGGGTTAAGGCAACTTGTATGCCATACATCCTACGATGAATGGTTTAACAAGCTTTTTGAATTCAGGATAGCTGTGTTTTATAACATACAGCCGATTCCCTCGAGCATCACTGTTGATTGTGGTTTCAATTCCCATTTTCAACAATTGTGCTCGTAAACTTTGCAAATTTTCACTCGAGAAACTGTGAACTGAAAAGTCTACTGTATCTCGATGTTTAGTACCGTCATCCATAAACCAAATTGCAATCATTAGTGGTGTTAGCACCAAGTCCTGCGGTATTTGTTTATGCGGACAATACCAGTGTTTTCTCATTTTCGCGATATCTGGATGACCAACAGAACCAAAACGCAATGATGAATGCGCTGACACATATTGAGACTGATTAGTACAAATTCGTCGTAATAACGCGAACTTCCACTCAACATAATCCCAATGAGCCGATTTGTGTTCTATTCGCAGACGGTAGTTTTTCCCCGATGGGGAAAGCGTACCGTCACCCAGCAAACACCCTTGAATCACCTCAATCTCTTGAGATGTCAAATGAGTTTGTCGAATGAGATTTCCTTGCTTAGTTGGAGACATTCCCTGACTTCTAGCCTAACTTCCCTCGGCGTTGTCCAATCCTCATTGGAGTTCACCGATATAGTTAGATTTTACCGTGAAATTACTCTCACGGGAAGCCGTTAAACTTCACCCCGATCATGAGCTCCACCTTAGGCCCTCTTACGAGAGATTTCGGGTGTTTCTCACTTTCTTGGTGTGACGGGCGGTGATTGCGATTAGGTAGTTTCTATCGCTCCCCACTGGACGTGCGTGTCTAGCGCATCCAGCGAGTCTCTACGCCGTATCGATTCAATTTCTGCTATTCCCTTTTGTGTAAGATGCTCTTTGTGACGCATCATCTCGGCTACTTTGCAAAATCTTTCGAATTGCAAACGTTTCTTGGCTTGTAATGGATGAGCTCGGAAAAACGGAATAATTTGCTCCGATATGTCCGAAAAATTGCTCACCTTGTATTTTACGTGCGGTCGCCATTTATCGTAACGCTTGTAATCCAGTCGATAAATATTACCGCAACCAAGAATTGCTTTGATTTCTTTAAGAATAGCTTCGTCATCTTCCCGAAGTTCGATTTCGAATATCAATCGAACCTCTGGCAACTTACTGTCATTTTTGTTGATGGTAATACTGAAACATCCTTCACCATCCACAAAACCGACAATGTAATTTGAATCGAGCATAGAGTTCACCCCTTCATCTGCTTTTATTATAAAGCAAACTACTACGGGCTCAGCTGACTTCCTTTTGACCATAACAACTACACTCGTCAAAAGGATCTCCCTGGGTTACTCATTGGGCTATTTCTGACATTCCTACGCGGGCTTTTGATTGGTTTCTTCCCTTGCGTACACGGCAAGGTCGAAACGCCCTTACAAAGCGTAAGACTACCATTTGCATATTGGCTCCTTCAGGCTTTTCCTTACGGAAGAAGCCCTAGCCTCAGCTATAAAGCCGGATTTTCACCGACTAGTCCAATGCGCTGCCAGGCGCATTTATTTTGTACAAGACCCGAGAACGTATTCACCGCAACATGGCTGATCTGCGGTTACTAGCGATTCCGGCTTCATGGGGTCGAGTTGCAGACCCCAATCCGAACTGGGGGTAGTTTTGATGGGTTTGGCTCCACCTTGCGGTTTGGCATCCCATTGTGACCTACCCATTGTAGCACGTGTGTCGCCCAAGATATAAGGGCCACGCTGATTTGACGTCATCCCCACCTTCCTCCGTGTTAACCACGGCAGTCTCGCCAGACACTTGTAACTGGCAATAGGGGTTGCGCTCGTTATCCGACTTAACGGTACATTTCACAACACGAGCTGACGACAACCGTGCAGCACCTGTCTCTGCTGTCTTGCGAGGGGCTCTATTTCTAGTGCCTTTCAGCAGGATGTCAAATCTTGGTGAGGTGCCCGGCTTACCATCCAATTAAACCACATGCTCCACCGCTTGTGCGGGT
>CAYGIK010000042.1:0-3538 GCA_964350005.1 uncultured Candidatus Saccharibacteria bacterium | reverse complement strand
ACAAAAACAAATTAAAGAAAAACTAAAACGAAACTAAATCTATCTATTGTTTCCGTACTTTCATCCAGAGCGTTTTGACGGGGCTAATAATCATATTCACTTCACCGAGCTTCAACCACTTGGTTATTACCAAATACGACAAGAGCGCTACCACGATAGTCACAACGGTTTGAGAGAACAATCCCAAAAAACGATGGGTATCAATAATCAAACTCATTACCTGCAACATCAAATATCCCACTCCCCCCATTGCTACCGCTCCAAATACCATTTTGCCCAAAGAAACAAAAATTTGTTTCCACGGTAATCCCGCCAACTTACGGTTCAACACAATTGCTAACACTAACATATTGGTTAGTCCTGAAATAGATAGCGCCGCTCCTAATCCCACCACCTGCAGTTGTGGAATCAGAATTACTGCTGACACCACATTTACTATCAACGCTATTATCCCCGCAATAAGCGGAGTTTTTGTATCCTGCAGAGCATAAAACGACCTTGCGAGAAGAGGAATAGTCGCTTGCGCAACCATTCCAAAAGTCATGAACGCCAACACCGAAACCGTAAAACGAGTATCTTCCCATCCAAAGTGTCCCGCACCCAAAACAAGTCGAACAATCTGCGCCCGCAGAAGCCAATACAAAACCATAGTCGGAACAATCAAAAACAGGATTTGCTTTAGCACTCGCGTAAAGTCATCTTTAAATTCTCCCAATTTTTGCAATGTATATTTTTCTGCCAACACTGGAAACACCGCTATCGCGAAAGATATTCCAAAAATGCCAATCGGTAAACTTTGCAAATTATCGGCCCAGTTGAATACTGCCACGCTCCCGACCGCTAGTGTTGAGGCAATTATTGTATTTATCACCACATTAAACTGCGATACCGCGATACCCAAAGTCCTTGGCACCATTAATAAAGCCATTTTTTTCAATGCCGGATGCTTCCAGTTGAAATGAAAGCGATATCTGTAGCCAAGAGCGTATACTCCCGGAAGTTGAATTGCCATATGCATAAAAGCGCCCAGCACTACACCATACGCCAAGCCAATGTTGCCAAATTTTGGCACCAGCCAAAGCACACCTACAATAATCCCGAAGTTATACATAATCGGCGCCACCGCGTATGCCAAGAAGTTGCGAAATGAATTGAGGATTCCACCCGCTAAATTACTGATGCCAAAAAACAATGGAGAGAGCAGCATTACCCTCATCAAAGATATAGTCAGCGCTTGTTTTTCAGGATCGAACCCGGGCGCCACAACTTGTGCCAGTACCGGAGCAAACACTGCCGCCAATAGTAGCACCACCGCTAAAGCAACCACTCCTATGTTCACCAGTGAATTTACAATACTCCATGCTCCTTCCTTGTTCTCGCCATTCCTGTGCAAATACTCTGTAAAAATAGGAATAAATGCGCTAGACAAAGCACCTAGTATTAATAAATTAAAAATTAGGTCAGGAATCTTGAACGCCGCAAAGTATGCGTCAGTCACATCCCCTGCGCCAAAATGCGCCGCCAAAGTTCTATCCCTAAGCAGTCCGAATATCCGACTAACCAAAGAAGCAACCGCCAATACAGCTGTTGCTTCCAATACGCTTGATTTGCGAGTAATCAGCTTCCTAAACATATGATTATGATTTTCCCCATTAGGGTGGAGATGAGAGCACAGTGAGCTTAAATAAGGAGGGAGAGTAGTGAACTTGTTCCGATTTATCGGAACGGGCTTCGCCCGTGAACGTCGAGAGGGAACCATTGGTGCCCTCTCGAGAACAACACTCCTTCGTTCTTTTCTCGAGAGCTAAAAAAAGTTCTCAAAATCTTCCCGACCAAGAGTTTCACGTTCGAGCAATTCTTCTGCAATTGCCTTTAGCTCTTTAGAGTGTTCTCGCAACACCTTCTCTGCTTTCTTACCCGCCTCTTCAATTACTGCCGAGACTTCTTCATCAATAATTGCGGCAATCTTATCACTGTAACCACGCTGTTCGTGAATCTCCCGTCCCAAAAACACCAAATCTTCATCAGTACCATAAGTAACGGGACCCAACTTTTCGCTCATCCCGTATTTTTTTACCATCTGCCTAGCCAATTTCGTCGCTCTTATCAAATCGTTGGCTGCACCCGTAGTCACTTCTTTGAACACGAGTTTTTCCGCTACCCGACCACCCAATACACTTGCCAACTCGTCCATAAATTGTTCTCTAGAATACAAATACTTATCCTGCTCCGGCATGCTCCAAGTATATCCAAGCGCCATCCCTCGGCTGATAATAGAAACTTTTTGTACCGGATCAGCATTCGGTAATATATGCGACACAACGGCATGTCCAGCTTCATGATAGGCGGTAATTTCCCGTTCCTTTTCAGACAACAGTTTATTTTTGCGTTCGGGCCCGAGTAATACTTTTTCTATTGCCTCATCCATTTCTTGTTGACTAACAACTTTCCTATTTTTCCGCGCCGCTAAAATCGCCGCTTCATTTACTAAGTTCTGCAAATCAGCGCCGGTAAAACCCGGTGTCTTGGCTGCTACCGTCCTCAAATTTACCGTCGAATCAAATGGCTTGTTTTTCGTATGCACCAACAAAATCGCTTCTCTATCCTTAATGTCTGGCCTCTCCAGCGCCACCCTTCGATCAAACCGACCGGGACGAAGCAACGCAGGGTCTAATACGTCAGGCCTATTGGTTGCCGCAATAATAATTACATTAGTATCGGTTTCAAATCCGTCCATCTCTACCAAAATCTGATTAAGAGTTTGCTCCCGCTCATCATGTCCGCCACCCAATCCCGCACCGCGTTGGCGACCTACTGCATCAATTTCATCAATAAAAACAATAGCCGGCGCGTTGCGTTTCGCTTTGGCAAACAAATCCCGAACTCGAGAAGCCCCCACGCCAACAAACATTTCTACAAATTCACTTCCGCTAATATTGAAAAATGGAACATTGGCCTCACCCGCCACTGCTTTTGCCATCAAAGTTTTCCCCGTCCCCGGAGGCCCTACCAACAGCACGCCTTTAGGAATTCGAGCACCCAAATTAATAAACTTGGTCGGATATTTCAAAAATTCCACCACTTCCATCAACTCCTGCTTCGCCTCCGCTTCACCTGCTACATCCTTAAAGGTAATTTTATTTTTCGTACCAATCATCAGTCGTGCTCGCGATTTGCCAAACGAAAGCGCTTGGTTTCCGCTACCCTGCGCCTGACGCAACATAAACCACAAAAATCCTACCACTAGCAAAAACGGCAGAATCGAAGTAACCAAACCAACCCAAAGCCCGGAAGTTTGGTTATCCAATATTTCTACTTGAATTTTGGCGGTATCTACCCCGCTATCCCTCAACGACACCCCACTTTCTTTCCGTGACAACAGTTCTTTCCCGTCGGTAGTGTATATCCGCAAGATATCGCCTCTGACAGTAATCTTTTCTACCCGACCAGCATCCACCCGCTCCACCACATCACTCAAGGAGACTTCTTGAGATGATTTATCTCTATAGCCAAAAAGGCTATACATCAATGCCGCCAT
>CAYGIK010000041.1:0-3743 GCA_964350005.1 uncultured Candidatus Saccharibacteria bacterium | reverse complement strand
TTGTTGCGAGTAAGCTGGTCCAGAATTTTGTCGTGCCTTTCGAGATATTCTAAAATATCCCTAATTTCCTCTTCTGCTCTAAGGTTAGTCTTGTAATCTGAATCAGCTCGCAGTTCGGCGTGGCGGTTCTGTAAGTTCTGTCCGACCATAATAAGAGGCATCAGCATAATTTGAATCATATTAGAAATAAACAGCCATAAAACGAAGGCTGGGTACGGGTCAAATCTGTGTTCAGTCGGTCCTAGTGTATTCCAACCGAACCAACCGATAGTCCACGCTACGATTAAAAAGAAAAATCCCATACTTCCGACATGATTGGTCGTCCAGATTGCAATTCTGTCGAGTGTATTAAAGCTTTTGCAATGCAGTTGGTTTGGGTTGTAGACCGCGACCTCGGGTGATTTAGATTTTGCCATATTCAAAAATTAACTTGATTCTATTATACAAGCTAACCCGTCGTAGAAGAATAACGACGGGTAGTTAGTAGTTAATAGTGAATAGTTCTGGTAGCTCCCACGAGCTCTCTATTAGTCTATAAGTCTATCGTCTATTAGTCTGTTTTCTAGATACTAGTCGCTAGCTACTAGATACTATTCGGTGGTTTTGCCGTCGAATTCTTCAGGCTGGGCGATGGCATCTGCTTTGGTGGCGCGGATTGTGCCGTCAATATGTTCTGCTGGAGAATAAAGTGTGTAGAGCTTTAGAGGTTTATCAACAGAAGTATTTATTACATTGTGTTCGGCACCCGCTGGGATAATTACTCCGAAACCGTCTCTTACTTCATGTTCTACGCCATCAATTACAACTTTTCCTTCGCCTTCGTCAAAACGGAAAAACTGGTCGATATTAGGATGAACTTCGGAACCGATTTCTTCACCCGGCTGAAGTGTCATCAACACCAGTTGAGTGTGGTGCCCTGTGTATAGTACTCTGCGAAAATCGCCGTTGGCGATTGTGTCTTGTTCGAGGTTAGTGACAAATCCTTTCATAAGTTCTCCAAAATTATTATTTGATTATATTTTGCACTTCGTCATTCCGGATTTAGTCCGGAATCTATTTTATTTTTCAGAGAGAAACTGGATTCCCGCCTCACCCTTCGCACAAGGCTTCGGAGCGACAATGTACGCGGGAATGACAGAGAAAAGATTATTTCTTTTTAAGAATATGAACTACTACCGGGATGATAGATGCGACAATGATACCAATTACCACCCAACTAATATAGCTTTCTATACCCGGAATAACCCGAGTAAGATAGTAACCGGCAAGGGTTAAACTTAGCGTCCAAATAAGCCCACCAAAAATATTGTAAAATACAAATATTTTATAATCCATTCGGCCAATACCAGCCACAATCGGGGCAAAGGTGCGCACTACTGGCATATATCTCGCTAAAACAATGGTCATTGGACCGTACTGTTCATAAAATTTCTGAGCGCGAATAAGATTCTTTTTATGAAATAACAATGAATCTTCTCTCTTAAATAACCTTGGTCCAACCGCTTTGCCAAAAGCATAACCAAAATTATCACCCAATACCGCGCCAACAAAAATGATGGGTAAAAGAATTTCGATATGTAGATATCCTTGTGATGCTAATACGCCAGCGGTAAATAGTAGACTATCACCGGGTAGAAAAAACCCAATAAATAATCCGGATTCGGCAAACACAATCCCGAATATACCGAGATATCCGACGGTTTTGATTAATTGAATTAGGTTGTCTCCTGTCAGCCAATCCATACAGTAAGTATCTAGTATTTAGCATCTAGTATCTAGGGGGCGGTATATTCCACCCAATATGCGACAAATGGACTAGACTGGAGGCTTCATTCTTAAGGATAGATGGTAGAAAAAGTTTGAGCGCGCTTCATATACTAACTGGCCCCAAAGGGGACCCTTTGGGTCTGGGGTGCCTGGATTCGAACCAGGGATCATAGGACCCTCGTACTAAATTTTTGTCTGATGGCTCCCGGGCATGGATTTGAACCATGGTTACAAGGGCCAGAACCTTGCGTCCTACCGCTAGACGACCCGGGAAGGATAAAAATTAGTACGGGGTAAACGCCACCTATTTGCCTTATTTACCCCGTAGTGAGCTTTGCTCTACTTCGGGGCCGCTTGGCTATACCCCATTAGGGGTGAAAATTTTATGCTTTGAAACAAATTTGGTACGGGACAGGCGCCACCCGTTGCCCCCGCCTGCAACGCTTTACCAGCTCGCAGTAGATACAGCGTTTCTGGCGAGCGTAGCAATGCGGGCAGGTTACCGCTTGGCTACACCCCAATGAGATGAGTATTGAGTATAGAGAATTGAGTTGTGAGTGTGAAGAGGGGGTGTTTTTGTTTGTGTTTTTGTCTGGATCCCGAAACAAGTTCGGGATGACGAAGGAGGAAAATGGATTCCTGCCTCCGCAGGAATGACAGAAAGAGGTGCTGCGCTAACGCTAGATCCTTCGACTTCGCTCAGGATGACACTGGTGTGTCATTTTATCAAGCTGGAGTAGACGGATTCGGTTTGGGTGACCATTTTGTCGGCGGTGAATTTTTGAAGAGCTTGCGGATAGTTGCCGACCAACTTTCTTTGTAGGCGCTTGTCGTTGATAAGATTTAAAATAGCGGCGGAAAGTTTTTTGGGTTGGCGAGGTTCAACTAGAATACCGTTGAGATTGTTAGTAATAATTTCTGGAATACCGCCAACTCGACTGGCGACAATCGGAACTTCCGCGCGCATTGCTTCAAGTAATGTAATTCCAAACGCTTCAGAGAGCGACGGCAAAACAAACAAACTAAAAGTTTTCATTGCAGGCAAAATGTTGTCTATTGTTCCCGCAAATATAACCCTATCTTCCACCTTCAATTTCTTTACGAGATTAGTCAGGTCGCGTTTCAGTGGACCTGCACCAATCAAAACTAATTTTGACTTTGGCCATTTGGAAACAATTCTAGAAAATGCGTGAATTAGCGTTGTGGTGTCTTTTGCCTGGTTGAACGAACCGACTGTGCCGATTACGATATCTGTTTTTTCTAATCCAAATTTTTGACGGAATTTTTCAATGTCAGCTTCGACAATTTTCGCTTCTTTGGGATTGATGCCGTTGTAAATCATCACGATTTTGTCTGGCTTGGCTATTCTCGCCTCAATCATAAATTTCTTGACCGCGTTGCTCACGGCAATAACTTTATCCGTCCAGCGGTCGAGTGTCCGCATTGCTCGAAGATGACCCCAGTAAAGAAGCGGGTTTCCTAATCTAAATTCTTGCGTATAAGTATGTTCGGTGTGAACTTTTTTGATGGGAAGATTTTTCGCCGCCATTCTCCCAACAAGTCCCGCTCGTTGTCCGTGAGTGTGAATAATATCTGGGTCGTATTTCTTCAATATTTTTACGACGGCGTTGATGGCGTTCATATCCGCTCTTCCGCTCATTGGAATTTGGAAGACAGGGAATTTGAGTTTTTTAATTTCTGCCACCAATGGACCCGGCGGGCAAATTACGCTAACAACAAATTTGTGGCGGTCGATTCCTTCTAAGAGTGTAAGTAAATGGCGAGGCGCACCAGTCAAAGAACTGTCGGCAATAATCTCGAAAATACTTAGTGTCGTCTTGTTCCGCTTCATTCGTACCCCCACAAGTTAGCTAGTATAATACCGTGCTCGGAAATCCTAAATTCTAAACTCTAAATCCTGAACAAATCCTAAATTATAAATTCCAAACTTTTATTTTGTTTTGTATTTTGGATTT
>CAYGIK010000040.1:0-3846 GCA_964350005.1 uncultured Candidatus Saccharibacteria bacterium | reverse complement strand
GAAGGATGATCGGCGTAGGAGGACTACTTATATTATTTCTAAAAGTTAATCTACAAATCGCATTCTATGCCCCATTAGCACTCCTGTCAATATAGTGCTAATTGTAATAGTGCCTCCGGGTGTTCTTCGGCTAGAGAAAAGAAAAAGAGGCGTGTCCGGGGATATAACCCAAACCACCTCTTTAATAAGCACTGCCTGTTACCGCTAGAAAACACTTATGCGCCCTCCGTTTCAGGACTTGTCTTTTGTCGATTCCCTAAGGTAACCATCAGGCAAACCAGGGCCAAAACGGCCGTACCAATCTGCCCAACGATAGGGATACACAGGACTAAGCTTCCCTTGAACCATTCCGCCAACAGCTCATTCCTTGGCAGACTCTTCCCTGTCGCCAGCTCAAAGCCAAAAAACATACTGAATGGCGTAAGCCCCACCCAGAAAAATGGCATAAGACTGACCCACCAAGACCAAGACAATAGCGGTTGGCCTCGAAAGTACGCGACGGTAGCCCAACCGATGAGGGCTATCGTGCTGCCCAGCAGCAACATTAGACGCCGCGTTAGCACAAGGTCGGGGCTGGGATTTTCAATCATCCCATTCCGCAGCCGATAACCGTAAGTTACCGCCGCAATCAACCCGAGAACAACCAATACGATTACACCTGCTACTAGCATGGCGCCTCCCAGTTGTAAGGTTCAAAAAAATAAAAATATCAGGGATTAACCTGATGCCCTCATCCTATACAAAAACCCGCCCCCAGTCCACCCTTCCCCTAATGGTGCTTCATCCTTCTTTTCCTAAAGGTGGAAGGGGGTTCAGCGAGCCTGTCCCGACTTGTCGGGATGGGCTTTGCCCACGAGCGTCGAGAGAGGAACACACCCCGTTCTTCTCTCGAGAGCATTAGCTCATTAGTTTCATGAATGCCTCTTGCGGAATTTCCACACTCCCCACCATCTTCATTCGCTTCTTCCCCTTCTTTTGTTTCTCTAACAATTTATCTTTTCGCGTTCTGTCTCCGCCATACAATTTCGCCAAAACATCTTTGCGATATGGCGAAAGTTCTTCACGCGCAATTACCTTCCCACCAATCGCCGCCTGAATTACAATTTTGAAATTCTGTTTTGGCAAAAGTTTTTTCAATTTTGCTGTAATTTGCTGTCCAATTTTATTTGCCTCATCCCGATGCACAATTACTGACAAAGTATCCACTGGCTTGGTATTCAGTAATACATCTACCCTAACCAGCTTCCCCACGCGATATTCCAACAATTCATACGACATCGAAGCATATCCTGATGTTGCGCTTTTCAGTTGATCATAAAATTCGGTAATCACTCCCGACAATGGAATTTCATAAACCAAAACTGCTCGAGTCGGATCTAAATATTTCACATCAATCTGAACACCGTGCCTCCCCTGAACTAATTGCATCACGCTGCCAACATATTCCGCAGGACTAACAATTTCCAAACGAATCCACGGCTCTGCAATTTCCTTGTATGTTCCCGCTTCGGGAAGTTCTGTTGGATTATGAATAATCTTTTCCTCATTGTTCGCCATCATCACTTTGTAACTGACGCTTGGCGTTGTCGTCACTAAATTAAGATTGAATTCCCGCTCCAATCTTTCCTGCACAATATCCAAATGTAATAGCCCTAGAAATCCACACCTAAAGCCAAATCCCAACGCAGGAGAACTTTCTGGTTCAAAAACCAGTGCCGAATCATTCAACTGCAGTTTATCCAGTGCCTCTCTTAATTGCGGGAAATCGGCATTATCTACCGTGAAAATGCCCGCATACACAAATGGCATTACTTTCTTATACCCCTCCAAAGCTTTTACTTCATTCACATTTTTTGCCAGAGTCACCGTGTCTCCCACTCGCACCGCTCGCACATCTTTCAAACCGGTTGCGATATAGCCAATCTCGCTGTTTTCCAAAACTTGTTTTTTGGTTAGTTTTGGTGCAAAAAAACCAACCTCCATCGCCTCCGCTTCCGCACGACTCACCATCATCATAATTTGATCACCGACAGAAACTTTCCCGTCCAGCACCCGCACATACGCCACTACTCCCCGAAACTGGTCAAAATAAGAATCAAATACTAATGCACGCAAAGGAGCATTTTCATTTCCTTTTGGTGCAGGAATTCGTTCCACAATCGCATCCAAAATTTTATCTACTCCCTCGCCCGTTTTTGCTGATACCAAAATCACATCTTCTGGTTCAACCCCAATAACTGATTGCATTTCTTTAATAACTCTATCCGCATCAGCTGCTGGCAAATCGATTTTATTGATAACCGGAATAATCTTCAGATTGTGCACCAAAGCCAATTGCAAATTCGCCAAAGTCTGCGCTTCAATTCCCTGTGATGCATCTACTACCAACAAAGCTCCTTCAACAGCTGCGAGAGAACGCGACACTTCGTAAGTAAAATCCACATGTCCCGGAGTATCTATCAAGTTCAGGGTGTACTCACCCGAACTTGCAATTTCTAAATCCGAAGCACTAAATTCTAAACTTTCTATATTTTGTGATTTTAGATTTGAAATTTGTTTAGAATTTCGGATTTCGTGCTTAGAATTTGTACCACAATAGTGGTACTTCATTCGGACCGGCTGGAGTTTGATAGTGATTCCCCGTTCCCGCTCCAAATCCATCGTGTCCAAATATTGCTCCTTCATCTCTCGCTTAGACACCGTATTGGTCAATTCCAAAAGCCTGTCAGCTAAAGTACTTTTGCCATGATCGATATGGGCTATAATGCAAAAATTTCTTATTTTATCCACCCCGTAGAAGAATTTAGAAGATATGTCTCGCCTGTTTGGCGTTGCTAAACTAAGACTGCTGATCAAACCATTACCCCACCCGAGAAACCACAACTGTTTTATAGACATATCCAGCCTAACAGTTCTAAATTTCTCTACGGGGTCCTATGGCTATTGTAGCGTAAAAAGAAAGCCCCTCTCCCGTATGAGAGGGGCAAAACCATTCTTACTCGACTGGAACCAGCTTAATCTGGCCTCCGCTACGGTCGATTCCGAAATGTACTCCGCAACGACTGCACTGAGCCGCCGTCAGTCTGTCGATATCCTCGTGAGAAACCCCGCAAGGCTCTCCGCACTCCGGACACTTATCCGGAATTTCAGAGCTATTGCAAGAGCAGGCTCTGATCGGGACCTCGACAATCCTTATTTCAACTCCCCTCCTTTGGAGAGAAGCCAGACTCAATATCCGAGATGGATGAGTCTGGTCTTTCGTGCAAACAAACTTATATTTTTGCCTAGCACTATCGTAGCCATCCGTCCCGAAACCAGCATATTCCATCACCGCACCACATGTCTTGCAGACTATTGCGACAATGAGAGTCGTTCCCTTTTTCTTCTTCAGCAAGGTGCAAGCACCCCCTCTTTCGTAAGATTTTACCAAAAACATACTATCAGAGCAGATATGTTGACACAATCTTTTCCTTTAGATAGCATTAGAACCATTGTGCGCCCGTAGCTCAGGGGTTAGAGTATCTGCCTGATTTGCAGAAGGTCGCAGGTTCAAGTCCTGCCGGGCACATTTGCACTTTTCTTTTATTTCTTATTCACCAAGTCTAATCAGCTTGGCAAAACCTGACCACATGGTCAGACCCGTACCCCAAATTGCTATGCAGGGAAGGAACTCCCTTCCTTGTCTGGATCCCTCCCCGAGAGCGGTTAAATTCCGCAGGGCTGCCATCTGGCAGCCCTTTTCATTTGTCTAAATCCCCCCAATCTTCATCCGCCATTGTCGCTTCTGTCTTATCCCATCGAGCAAATTGCGTTATCCAATTAGAAAATCAGCCGGTATGGATAGCG
>CAYGIK010000039.1:0-3873 GCA_964350005.1 uncultured Candidatus Saccharibacteria bacterium | reverse complement strand
CGAGAACATCGATAAAGAATATGGAAAAGGAAGTAATGGACGCAGTAAACTCCAACGGATGCTCGGAAGTCGGAAAGCGATTGATAGGTTGGCAGAGATGGCGACTTCATAATCTAACCAATCTGAACAATCTAACCAATCTAACCAATGGGGCGGGCGGAGAGCTAACTAATAATTCAATCTGACCAATGGGGATGGAAAGAGATATTTATCATCGATGCGAGAAGTTTGCCGAAGATGTTGTTGATGAATTAAGGAAATTTAGGCCTGACTATATTGATAGGGTTTTAGTTTTGCAGTTGGTCAGATCAGCGACTTCTGTGGCTGCGAACATGATGGAAGCGAGTGAATCGGTATCCAAAAAAGACTTTGTTAATAAGTTGGGTATTTCTCTCAAGGAAGCAAAAGAATCTTATTATTGGTTAAGATTATTGAGTAAGCACCAGCCATCACTTGATGCTTTGATGACGGAAGCAAGTGAGCTTGTGAGAATTTTGGCTACTATTAGGAGAAAATACGCAGTAGTGTTTCCAATTGGTTAGATTGGGAAAATTGGATTAAATTGGTTAGATTCATTTTTCCAGATGCTATAATCAGGGCGGTATATAATTTTTTATTTTTGAGATGAAATATTTTTATGCGGGGTTGGGAATGGTATTGCTGGTAGGTGTTGTGTACGCCAGTTATACCTATGGGATAAATAAAGACATTATTCCAGCGACTAATAATACGGTGAATAATACGATCGTAAATAACACGGTAGTTCCAGATGTTAATATTCCGGTTTTGAACGATGGTGTCCCCACGGCAAATGTTGAGGCAAAAATCTTGGCGATTACTTCACCAAAAAATGGTGAGATTGTGACAGGAGATGTTCCGTTTAGTGTTTCTGGTACAGTTTCTGCGAATGCAACAAGAATCGTGATGAAAGCCTACGCGACAATGACAACGATATGCGGTATTGAGGAAGATGGTTGTATTGAAACAATATCCGAAAGCTTGTTAGATGAATACACACTGGCTAAATTTAAATTGGGTGATACAAAGTGGAGCTACGGGGTATCGCATGCTTACAAAAACGCTCCCGGTTTTCTTGCGACAAAGGGACGTTATGTCGCGACGGCATATTTTACAGATGGAAGAACCAAATCATCAACCGTGAATGTGACCTATGCTTTTGAAACAGCGGAGATGGGGAAGCCGGTGATTTATTTGTATCCGACCAAGACTCAATTGGTTAGCGTGAATGTGAAGCCGACTTCGGGGATTTCTTACACTGAGCCGATGATTGGTGCGAACGGTTGGCAGGTGACGGCGAATCCGGACGGAACGCTAATTGATACGGTGAGCAAAGTTTGGCCGTATTTGTTCTGGGAAGGATATGCGAGTAATTTTGTGACGCCGAAAGAAGGATTCGTGATTGCTAAAAGTGAAGTTGGTAAATTCTTTGATATGAGGCTTGCAACATTGGGATTGAACGCGAAAGAGATTGCGGACTTCAAAGAATTCTGGGTTCCTAAAATGGCGGACAAGCCGTATTACTTCGTCACATTTATTCCGCAAAATACATTTGATAAATACGCTCCGCTAACGGTGAATCCAACGCCGCAAACGGTCATCCGCGTATTCTTCGATTACAAAGGATTGGATGCGCCGATGGTTGTGCCGACACAGATTTTGCCAAAGACGCCTGAACGGGTTGGATTTACGGTAGTTGAGTGGGGAGGTCGGCTGTATCGCTAAGACTGAATTAAAAAAGATATTACCAGATCTGCTAATCGCAGGTCTGGTAATTTTTGTTTTGGTGTTTGTCAGTCGGCTTCAATCACCTATCCCGATTTATCCTTTTGAGAAAGTGAATTGGGATTGGATTTTGAGTTTGGAGGGGCAGGATAAGATTGATGCTAATGTTCGGGTGGCTATTTTGCCACATGACGCGAATTCTCATAAAGAGCTGACGGTGTTTTATCGGGGGTTGGCGACGGCGAATCCGGAGGTGAAAAATATTGTGGTGATAGCTCCGAATCATTTTGAAAAAGGAACGGAGAATGTTCAGACGGCTTCGCGCGGATTTCAAACAGCTGACGGAGTATTGAAGCCGAAGGGTAACTTGCTGAAGGGATTGGAGTTGAATGAAGCGGGCAAGATTGAAAATGCGACATTTGAAAAAGAACACGGGATTACAATGGAGGTGGGGTACATAAAAAGATTTTTCCCGAAGGCGGATTTTTTGCCGATTGTTTTGAAAGCGGAAACAACGCCGAGGGAAGTTGATGCTTTAGTACTTTGGATGACGAGTAATTTGGCGGCAGAGAAGACTTTGGTGTTGGGGAGTATTGATTTTTCGCATTATCTGACGAAAGCACAAGCGGATAGAAATGATGCGAAAACGCTGGCGCAAATAAAATTGATGAATTTGAATAAGCTCCCGACAAGTGATGCCAAGTGCGAATTTTTAGATTCGCCGATGACTCTCAGGGCGGTAATCCAATACGCACGGGCGGTTGGGGGAGAGAAACTCTCGGTGGTGAGGCACGACAATACGGCGGACATTTTGAATAAGCCAAATCTGGCTTCGACGACGAGCCATTTTTATATGACATTTGGAGGGGAGTAAATCTAACCCCTACTTCGCTAAAGCTACGAAGGGCCTACGGCAATCTGAACAATCTAATCAAAGGAGCAGAACAGAGAAATGTTTTTGTTCTTTTCTGGATTCCGGGTCAAGCCCGGAATGACGAGGAATTAGGGTCGAGGATGACAGGGGAGTAAATGTTATAATCAGGGCGGATGAAGGTTTCTCTAATAAAGAATATTGATGGAAGATTTTGAATTTGGGGATTCGGAGAAAAAAATGGGCGAAGCTGACACAGGGTTAGATTGGGGAAGTGTGCTGACTCGATTGACGCCAGAACAAGCAGAGTTAATAGAAGAAGGTGAGTATGGCATCATCCCGTCTTCGTATAAAAAATTAGAGGAGGCTGGTTTGGCTCCGATAGTTACGCAAGTGGATGCGAGATATCATCCCGAGTTTGTTGATAAAGATATACGAAATACAGTGCAGGAAGTTGACAAGTTGCCTTTTGCAAAGACCAACAATGGTTGTGCTGGGCATAGTTTAGATGAATTGTTGCTCACCCTTGTGGAACGACAGAAAGATTTAGATGATACGATGAACGATCCAAATGCAGTCGAAGAATGGAAGGCAATTATGTCACCGTTTTCTGGAGGATATATATCAGTTTATTTGGACGAAAAAGATAGTAGGAGTTATGGATTTGCCAATGAATTTATAAAAGAAGCGCAGCAATTTTCCGAAGACCATCCAGATTTGTTAATTAAATTTAAATTAGAAAAACCTTTGAATAAGGAGGGAGTTTCGATAATAGGATTGAATTGGTCGGTATTACCCTTGGAGGGATGGTTGCAGAAAAATAGAGGGATTGAAGATATTCCTAATCCAGCTTTTATAAAAAGCAAGGAAGCTCAGGCGATTATGGATGAGAAAAAATTAACTTATCCTTTTGATGTTGAAGGAAAAAACCCGTGGTTGTTGTACGGTCATATTTATTCTTATCTCTATCATGATTTTTATGTTGCGAATCAAGAGGATAACAAAGAGCGTATTCAAGAAGTTTTTGAGTTGATTCGTAGTTTGGCTGAGAAGTGGCAGGCTGAATCTTATGATGGGAAGATAGTTGAAAATATGGAACAGGCGGTAGGCTCGTTTAATTTATTGAAAAAAGCAGTGGCGCTGATGCAAGAACCCCCTATAGGCGATTGGCGTGGGTTCGAGGGACTTGAGGTATAATAGACGAGTATAAGATTAACTTTTACTGATATGAGTTTGATTCCAATGGTGATAGACAAGTC
>CAYGIK010000038.1:1621-3945 GCA_964350005.1 uncultured Candidatus Saccharibacteria bacterium | reverse complement strand
TAGCGGATGGCTTCGGCGAGGTGTTGGGGTTCAATATTTAAAGACGAAGAGAGGTCTGCGATGGTGCGGGCCAATTTTAATATCCGCATATAGCTTCTGGGAGAGAGGTGATAAGTCTGCACTGCTCGTTCCAGCAGAGTTTCGCTGTCAGGTGTGAGTTGGCAAAACTGTTTGACTTGCTCCACAGACATTTCGCTATTGGTAGTTGTGTTGGCACCGGCAAATCTTTCATTTTGGGTTTTGCGCGCTTGAACAACTCGTTCTCGAACAGTCGCCGAATCTTCCGCCAATGTAGCAGTACGAAGTTTATCGTATTCCACTCGCGGAACATCAATGTGAATATCAATTCTGTCCAATAGGGGTCCTGAAATCTTTTTGTTGTATCCTGCAATTTGTCCTGCACTGCAGATACATTGTTTTTGGGTGTCGCCGTAATATCCGCACGGACACGGATTTTTTGCTGCGACTAGCATAAACCGAGCGGGGAAAGTCACTTTTCCTGCCGAGCGGGCAACATTCACAAGTCCGTCTTCCAGCGGTTGACGCAACACTTCCAAAACTTGTCGAGGAAACTCCGGCAATTCATCTAAAAATAAAACTCCGCGATGGGCCAACGAGATTTCTCCCGGTTGAGGCCAATTTCCACCACCAACCAATGCGACATACGAAGCGGTATGATGTGGGCTTCTGTATGGACGCGTGGTTTGTACCGCATTTTCATTTGCCAATCCCACTACGCTGTAAATTCGAGTCACCTCTAATATTTCTTTCATTGTCATTGGTGGCAAAATACTCGGTAGTGCTTTTGCCAACATAGTTTTTCCACTTCCCGGCGGACCACTCATCAGCATATTGTGTCCGCCGGCCGCCGCAATTTCCAACGCTCGTTTTGCTTGTTCTTGTCCTGCGACAAATTTCAAGTCGTGCGGGTTTTCAGTTTTGGTGATAGTAATCTTAGTTGGGGGAGCGGGAGCAATCTCTTTTTCTCCCCGCAGATGATAAATCAAATCCCGCAAATTTTTGACAGGATAAACAGTAATGTTTGGAATTAACGCCGCTTCGGCAGAATTTTTCTCCGGCACAAAAAAGTTTTGATATCCTAAATGTCGCGCCATTGCAGACATCGCAATTACTCCACTACAGGAGCGAATTTCTCCATCTAGAGCTAATTCGCCCACAAACATTGCGCTTTCAACAGGACGCAGTTGTTCGCTGGCCACCAGCAGTCCGATTGCTATCGGCAGGTCGTAAGCTGGTCCGATTTTCTTTACATCCGCTGGAGCGAGGTTCACGGTTATCCGACGATCGGGCATATGCATTCCAGAATTTTTCAATGCCGAACGCACTCGCTCTTTTGCTTCTTCTACCGCCTTGTCCGGCAATCCGACAATTTTAAACATCGGCAGACCATTACTAATGTCTGCCTCAACTTCGACTGGAGTAGCATCTAATCCAACTACCGCCGCACTCTGAATTTTTGCTAAACTCGCTACCCCCATAACCCCATTCTATATTCATAACAGGGGATTAGCATATAGATAATTTTTTACATATCCCCTCAAATCTATCCCAACCCTCTATGTCTTCAACTACGCCCAGTTCGGACGGCCGTCTAAACTGGGCGTAGTTGTGTTATGTTGATAATAGGGGGGGCAGAATGCAGGATTCAAACAGAGAGCGTTTAAATCTGGCGAAAGATATATTACTCGGAATCGCACTAGCAGGTGGAGTAGTAATGTTATTAGCTATTGCACCCGGTTTGGGCGCGATACTGGGCCCTGCGACAAAAAAATACCATCGGCGTAGTCTGGAGAGTGCTCGGATAAAACGTAATTTGAAAAAACTAGTAAAAGAAGGTCTGATTGGTCATAGTGAACAAAATGGGAAAACTAAACTCTATCTAACCAAAGCTGGGAAACAAAAGGTTCTTGAGTATGAAGTAGATAGTATGACTATCCCCAAACAAACCCCTTGGGACGGCAAATATCGTTTTGTTATGTTTGATATTCCAGAAAAACAACGCTTGTCCAGAAATGTTTTTCGTAAGAAATTAGTTGATTTAGGATTCAAAAAGATTCAACACAGCATCTGGTATCATAAATATCCTTGTAGTGACCAAATTGAATTTCTAATCAACCTTTATCAGGTTGAGAAATATGTAACTCTCGTAGAGGGGATAGAGGCACTTTAACCCAACAATAAAAGAAAAAGCAGATACGCCCAGTTTAGACGGCCGTCCGAACTGGGCGTATATAGATGGGGAAAAAGTATAAGAGAAAAGGATGACCAAAGAGGGGGCGGGGATGACGCTTTAAGGTCATTCC
>CAYGIK010000038.1:0-1521 GCA_964350005.1 uncultured Candidatus Saccharibacteria bacterium | reverse complement strand
TCCTTACTTTTTTGATATTAGGAAATTCTTTTACCAAATTTTTCGCGATATTTTTGCGAATTCTTTCAGCTATTACCCAAATACCCTCGAGGGAAACTCCGAGCAATATAACCACAAACTCCTCGCCCCCAAAGCGATAGACTTTGTCGCCAGAACGAAACAATGTTTTTCCGGTACTAGCATCAATGATTTGAGCTGCTTTTTTTAGTACCTTATCTCCTGCAAGATGCCCAAATTTATCATTGATGGGCTTGAACCAGTCAATATCAAGCAGAAGTACTCCCAAGAACCGACCCCTTCTTTTGGTCCGACCATGGGGAAGTTTTGCAAAATCAGCTGCCAAGGCGTGGCGATTGGGCAAGCCTGTAAGCTGATCAAAAAACGCAATCTTCTCGAGCTGATGTATTTTTTTCAGCAGTTTTTGCCGTTGAGTTAGAATTTCTTGAATGTTCATTGTGGCACAATCCTTTCCATTAGTTGGGCGACAGCATCACTATCTGTGAGGAGGGAGGGTTGCCAGCCGGCGGCAATAGGGATAACCTCATATTCGACTTTGTGCGATTCCTTTAGCTTTAGTTTGGCGAGAAAGCTATTTTGGGTCCAGAAAGAAAATGGTTGCCAGAACGCAAAATTCCCCAACGAGTAGAATATGATTCCTACTCGTTGGCCCTCCGTAGCTTTAGCGAAGGATGGGCTATTCCCGCTAACCCGCTGACCCGCTGACCCGCTAACATATTCTTCTATTCTCTGCGGTACATGCGGGTGTCCCGCCAAAACTGCATCCGCGCCAGCATCAACTAAATCACGCGCCATTTTTTCCAATGCGGAACTTGGATTTTCCGCATACTCCGCTCCGCTATGTAGCGAAACAAGAACCCAATCCACCCTGTCTTTGATTTTTCTAATCTCTTCAATCAATTTTGCGCTATTTTGGAATGCGACATATTTATTGGCACCGGCATTTTCATAACCATTCAGCAAATTAGTCATCGCCAGCCAAGCAATCTTTTTGCCTTTTACTTCGGTGATTACCGGTTGCCAAACTTTTTCGATATCCATACTGGCACCAACATATTTCACGTTTACAACTTCAAGTGCCTTCATAGTTTCTTCCAGCCGCGCCTTGCCGTAATCCCACATATGATTATTGGCAAGAGATACAATATCAATTCCCGCGTTTGCTAAACTTTGCGCTCCCGCAGGGGGTCCCGCAAAGCGATATTCGGAAGTGGGGGATTGCGTTTCGCCGTTCAAATCAGCCAATTGGCTTTCTAAATTCACGAATGCCACATCAGCATTTTTCAAAGTATCACCCATATTGGCAAATGGGTAATTGATATCACCAGCCAAAATCTTCTTTCCGGTTTGTCGTCCCAGATTCACATCTCCGCCCACCAGTACGACTATTTCCGAGTTATCAGTTTTCGGTAAAGCATTATTTTTCTCTAACGCAGGACGAGCTACCGCATACCACAAACCGGCGCCGACAAAGACGACCGCCACCAGCAAAAATATACTCCA
>CAYGIK010000037.1:0-4074 GCA_964350005.1 uncultured Candidatus Saccharibacteria bacterium | reverse complement strand
TCACTTTTCACTCTTCTTTATGCGTTACACTCAATCCTTCCTTAAAACTATTCGCGAGGTCCCGAAAGACGCTGAATTAATTAGCCACCAGTATTTGCTTCGGGGCGGGTTTGTAGCCCCAACTGCGGCAGGCATTTATACCCTGATGCCGTTTGGATATCGAGTAGTCGAAAAAATTATTAAAATTGTCCAAGAGGAACTACAAGCCATGGGAGTAGAAGACATTAGGATCCCCGTCGTCCAGTATGCTAAACCATGGAAGGAGTCGGGCCGTTTTCAGGCAGACATTGAAGAACTCTGGAAGATTAAGAATCGGTCTGAAGAAGATTTTGTGTTGGCTTTTACGGGAGAAGAACTTGTGACCGATGTTGCCAAGCGAGTCATTTCTTCATATAAAGATCTACCAAAATTAGTTGGTCAGATTAATTTAAAGATTCGTGACGAGGCCAGGGCTCGTGGTGGGCTTCTGCGTTTGCGGGAGTTTATGATGCAAGATGCCTATTCCTTTACTCGCGATGAAGCCCAGCTTGATGAAGTTTACCAGAAGTTTATTGAGGCTTACAAAAAAATCTTTGCTCGTGTAGGCGTTGAAACAGTTATTATCGAATCTGATACTGGAGCAATGGGAGGCACGGGGGCACATGAATTTATGATGATTGCTGAAAACGGTGAAGATAAAATTGTCACTGACGGAGAGCGTGCGGTAAACGCGGAAAAGCTAGGGATTACTCGGGAAGACGATTTGAAGTCAATTGATTCCCGTAGGAAGATTGAAGCGTTTTTTGGCGCCGGTAAAAAAGTAGAATTCCTGCGTGGGATTGAAGTTGGGAATATTTTCAAATTAGGCAAAAAGTATTCTATCCCTCAAAAGTTACTTTATTCGGACGAAAATAATCAACAACAGCCAGTTGTTATGGGTAGTTACGGCATCGGCATCGATAGATTAGTCGCCGCGATTGTAGAAGCCAGTCATGATGACAAAGGAATTATTTGGCCAAAAGCAGTAGCTCCGCATCAAGTTCACTTGGTAAGTCTGGGCAATGATCCAATAGTGACGGCAGCGGCTACTAAACTTTATGAAAGTTTGATGATGGCGGGAATTGATGTTTTCTATGATGACCGTGAAGAAGTTAGCGCTGGTGAAAAATTCTCGGACGCGGATTTGATTGGAATCCCCTGTCGAGTTACGATCAGTAATAAAACATTGGCAGAAGATTCTGTCGAAATTAAATTGCGCAACTCTCAAGAATCAAAATTGGTAAAATTGACAGAATTAGTGAACTTGCTTCGCTAATCAGTCATCCTGAACGAGTATTATCTTCTGTCATCCTGAGCGATTCTGCTGTATAGCAGAAAAGTCGAAGGATCTTAAAACAATAATCTAATAGCATAGATTCCTCCACTACGGTCGGAATGACAAAAGGAGAGGTCGGAATGACAAAAAAGAAAACTCGTCACTCGCGACTCGTTACTCGAAACTCATCTATGAACATTCCCGCAGATATTGAACAATCAGTTGCGAAAGCCATAAAGAAATTATGGCCGACTGTTGATGTAAAAATAGATATCGTCACTCCTCCCAATAAAGAGTTTGGTGACTACTCTTGCGCCATAGCTTTGCAGTTGGCAAAAGTTGTGGGAGATAGTCCCACATCAATCGCCGAGAAGATAAAAGACTCTCTCGGAAAAATTGAATACATAGAGGAAGTTACCGTCACCGCTCCTGGTTATCTCAATTTCAAACTCGACTACCCTAAACTCGCCGAAACCCTGCTCCGCCATGATTCCAAATTCTTGATTCCTAATTCAACCCCCCTCAACATCAGCATCGAACATACTTCGGTCAACCCAAATAAGGCGGCTCACATCGGGCATCTTAGAAATGCTTGTTTGGGAGATGCACTGGCGCGAATCTTAAGAGGTGTTGGGCATACCGTTGAAGTGCAAAACTACATAGATGATTTGGGTGTGCAGGTAGCGGATAGCGTAGTGGCTTTTGAAACTTTCGGCGATGCGCCAGAAGGCGAGAAAATCGATAAGTGGTTTTGGAAGATTTACGCCGACATCAACGAAAAATACGAGGCGAACCCAAAACTTATGGAGAGGCGGGAAAAAGTGCTAGAAGAAATGGAAAAGGGCGAAAGTGAAACTGCCAAACAAATCGTAGAAAAAATGGTGAGCGCGCAGGGACAAACTTTTGCTCGATTTGGGATAGATTACGATTTGCTGGTGTACGAACATGACAT
This sequence comes from uncultured Candidatus Saccharibacteria bacterium, assembly GCA_964350005.1. Lineage (GTDB taxonomy): Bacteria > Patescibacteriota > Kazan-3B-28 > Kazan-3B-28 > Kazan-3B-28 > JAKLDB01. The sequence continues at coordinate 1,828 of CAYGIK010000037.1, read as the reverse complement.
TGTAAATAATCAACTCTGGAAAAAATTATTTGACCAACTTAAAAAAGAAAAATTAATCGTCAAAGCCACAGATGGTAATCACGCAGGCGCGTGGGTGGTAAAATTCGGTGAAACTGAACGGGAAGATAAGATTTTGGTAAAAAGCAACGGGCTGACCACTTACACCGCCAAAGATTTGGCGTACGCATTATGGAAGTTTGGCAAGACAGACGAAATGAAGGGATATGAAAATCGTCTTTCCCCTATCAATCTTCACTACAATGTGATTGATGAACGCCAGACTTATCCGCAAGCAGTTATCAAATATGTAATGGAGAAATTAGGATACGCCAAAGAAGCCAAAAATTATTTACATCTTAGTTATGGCGTAGTGAAGTTATCTGATAATGCCGCAAAGCAACTGGGCATTGAATTTGCCGAAAACGGAGAAAAAGCGCATTCGATGTCGGGGCGCGCCGGAATTGGCGTTATGGTGGATGATTTGGTAGATACAACAACTGCTCAACAGATAAAAGAACACTCTACTGAAAAAGGGGTGGCAGAGAAGATTGCAATCGGCTCGATTCGCTACTATATGCTGAAATCCCGACCAGAACGGGAAATCGTATTTGATTTTGACGAAGCGCTCCGAACTGATGGCAATACAGGTGTATATCTGCAATACGCCTATGCGAGGGCAAATAATATCTTAGAAAAGATCATCCTGTCAGACAAAAGGAGTCTTTCTGTGTCATCCCGAGCGCAGTCGAGGGATCTAATACCAGATTCCTCCACTACGGTCGGAATGACAAAAGGAATGGAGACAGAAACAACGGCAGGGCTGAATGAATCAGAACAAGAATTAATAAAAGTGTTAGGCGAGGCGAATCAGAATATCCAGCAAGCAGTTGAGAATGCCGACCCTTCCCTGCTTTGCGACTACGCTTACGGATTAGCCAGCACTTTCGCAGGATTTTACGAAAACAGCCCAGTTTTACAAGCTCCAGATAAGGAAACAAAGGAATTCCGACTCGGGCTGGTTTCCTCCTATAAGGAAATTTTGGGACAAGTCTTGGATTTGTTGGGCATTCCCATCCTCCCAAAACTATAAGCGTCATCCTCGAGTTCTGCTGTACAGCAGACCGAAGGATCTATAATTTTATAGATTCTTCTCTTTACAGATCAGAATGACAGTTTTTCTATAAGTTCATGGTTTATCATCCAGCTCCACTCTTGACATAATCCCTTTAGTATGCTATACTGGAGTAATTAGGATAAAAAGCACCTAGAAAACTTTCAAGAATATTAGTTAGGGATTTAGAAACAACTGTCAGTTAAATACTTCTGCTCCCCTACTAAACACTAAAACCCATCTGTAATTTATTACCAAGAATTGTTGCAAAAAAATTATCAGATTATTTCAAAAATAATTTGTACGAAATAAAGTAAAAGAAATTGTTTAGAAAACTGATTGAACAAAAAGAAATAAAATAATCAGTTAAAAACATTCGCAAAAAGATTTTACAAAAAAACTATTGCATAACGAAACAAAAATAAAATAAAATGAATATGTCGAATAACAATTTGTGTATCACTAGGGGGAAAGTGGAAAACAAATTCAAAAACTTATTGAAACTATCTGCTGAAAGAAATCGGCAGATGTTAGTGTTGGGTGTAGTATTGTTTTTCGCTGGTGTGATGTCTGTTGCAACAATTCAACTGACTAATGCAGGTACTACTGGAGATACTAATATGACACAAAATGTTACTGCTGGTGCGTTGACGCTTACCACTGCCAATGGTAATTTAGGTTTCAACAATGGAGCTCTTGGGGAGACCACCAGTGCTA
>CAYGIK010000036.1:0-4118 GCA_964350005.1 uncultured Candidatus Saccharibacteria bacterium | reverse complement strand
CAAAATAATCCCAATTCATTCCCACAACAACCAATACAAGCACCAATCCCGCCTGCGCAAGACTTATCCAAACTCTATTAATTTTCCTAATCTTTTTTTGCTTCATCAATAATCAACTTAGCAATTGTTTCTGCCGCTGTTTTAGATTGTTCACCCAGCTTTTTCATTGTATCCGACATTGCTAATCTTTTGCTCTCGTCCTTCATCAAATCATCAATTGTCTCCAAGAGTTTTGTTGCCCCAAACTCCTGTGACAAAGTCACCCCCGCACCATTATTCGCCATCCACTGCGCATTTTTTACCTGATGATTGTTTGCAGAATTTGGCAAGGGGATTAGTATCGCAGACTTCCCCAAAATCGCCAGCTCAAACACAAATGAACCTGAACGCGAAATAACCAAATCAGCCAAATGCAACGCCGAAAGAAAAATATTTCGGTCAAATTCAAACGGCAAATAATTATTTTGTATTTCGGGAGCCAAATTCATCTTTTGCCGATTAGCTTCCTCTATATCCAGTTTGCCCGCCTGATGCGCTACATTAAATCGGCGTAGCAACTGTGGCAAAATCTCCCAAACCATTTTATTAATCGCATGCGCGCCTTGCGAACCACCGGTAAATAAAATTATCGGCAAACCATTTTCAAACAATCTGTTCGTCTTCCAATTTATAAATTCTGGCGTCATTGGCAAACCTGTATATACAAACTTATCTGCGTATTTTCCCAAACGCGGTTCATTCTGCCAGTAATTCTGAATTGGCCAAGCTACTGCAAGTTTCGTTGCTGATTTCAGCGCCATCTTATTCGCCAATCCCAAATGACTATCGGATTCGTGCAATACAACCGGAATATCCAAATGTTTAGCCGCAATTATTACCGGCAATGAAACATAACCTCCTTTGGCAAAAACAACTTGCGGACGGAATTTTTTGAGAATTCTCCCCGCCTCCCAAATTCCAAACCAAAACCGAAACATATCCCAAAAATTCTCCCACGACAAATACCGACGAAATTTTCCCGCATGAATTCCTCTGAACTGAATTCCCGATGCCTCCACCAATCGTCTGTCTTCGGCTCTTTTCGAGCCGATATAAAGAAGCTCCACTCCAGAGAATCTACTTTTAAGGGAGTCGGCGACCGCCAGAGTTGGCAAGATATGACCGCCAGTCCCCCCACCCGCCAATAAGATTTTCATCTTTGTGCGTGATTATGGTCTGTTTAGAGATATTGAGGAGTATACCAGAAGCAGCCAGCACCATCACTAATGAGGTGCCTCCAAGACTTATAAACGGCAGGGGAATCCCTGTCAGAGGAAACAACCCCACCAACGCTCCCATATTCAGTACCGCCTGAAATCCAATCCATCCCGTAATGCCCATAGCGAGTAATCTTCCGAACATATCCGGCGCTCTGCGAGCAATCAAAAGTCCCCGCCAAATAATGATTGCAAAAGCAATTATCAACGCCAAACACCCAATCATCCCCAATTCTTCACCAATAATGGCAAAGATAGAGTCCGAGGGCGCTTCCGGTAAGAAATTATATTTTTGCCTGCTTCGGCCATAACCCAGCCCGAATAATCCGCCGGAACCAATCGCCATAAGTGCCTGATTAATGTGATAACCGGAGCCAAGCGGATCGGCATTGGGATTTAGAAAAGTGAGAAAACGACTCAAACGATATGGTGCCAATTTAATCATAAGCAAAACCGCGCCGATACCACCGCCAAATAATGTTATTACCTGTCCCCAACTTGCACCCGCTACCATATACATAGAGCCTGTAATCAGCGCCAAAGAAACAGCTGTACCCATATCTGGTTCCTGCATTACCAACAAAAAAACCGCACCCAAGAGCATTACAAACGGCAGAAAAGTATTATAAAAATCAGTAATTCGGTTCCCCTTACGCTCAAACCAAAATGCCAAATAAATTATCATTGCAAACTTTGCAAATTCACTGGCCTGCAAAGTAAATCCTCCTATTGCAATCCATCGGCGCGCACCGCCTGCTTCCACGCCAATTCCGGGAATAAGAACTGCAATCAACAAAATACCTGCAATAATAAGCAACGGGCCAGCTGCTCTTTTCCACCAGTGATAATCAAGCTTTGAAAAAAACCACCACAAAAATACTCCCGTTAGCGCAAATCCGGACTGCCGAAAGAAATAATAATTATTTGAACCAGTAGCTTCAAAAGACTGTACCACCGACGCCGAAGAAACCATCACCAACCCAAAAATCACCAATATTATGGTGGTAATCGCCAAGTAATAATCTTGTTTATGATAATTCCGCATAAAAAATAAAATCCCAAATTCTAAACTCTAAATCCTAAATAAATTCCAAATTATAAATTCCAAATTATTTTCTCGTCATTCCCGCGTCGGTACGTCCCTCGAAGCCTTGGCGTAGTGGGAAGGCGGAAATCCATTTTCTTCTGTCATCCTAAGCGAGCAGAGCGAGTCGAAGGATCTAGCCCCAATGGGGCCCCGTTGGGGCGAAGCGACCTTCGGTCTAGATTCTTCATTACATTCAGAATGACGGCTATAAAAAACGACGAAGGAGCTACCACAACTTATCACTTGTCACTTATCACTTTTAACTATTTCTATTTGCTGATTTGCTGATTTTTTATTTGCTGATTTTCCCTACTATCTTACTAAACTGTTCGCCTCTATCATAAGCATCTTTAAACATATCAAAACTAGCACACGCCGGTGCCAAAATAACCGCCCCGCCTTTTTTCACCGCCGTGTAAGCTTGCTTTACCGCATCATCAAATTTCACCATAATCTTTGTCGGCACATACGGCGCAAATTTTTTAAAAATATTTTTAAATTTATTTGCCGATTGTCCAATTAATACCACCAACTCTACATTTGCTTTAGCAACTGTTCTTGCTAGCTGTTTCATATCTCCACCCTTCGCTACTCCACCGATAATCATCGCTTTTGGCATTCCCGAAAATGCCAACGCGGCGGCCGTGGCCGCTTCGGGAGTCGTACCCAAAGAATCATTTACAAAAATAGTTTTGCCAATCGTTCGAACAATCTCCAGTCGGTGATGCAACCCCTTAAAAGACTTCAGTCGTCCCTCAATCCGCTTCACTGGTGTACCCGCGACTATCGCCGCCGCAACTGCCGGTAACACATTTTGCCACATATGCTCGCCTTTAAGTTTCATCGATGACATAGGAGCGACTACCTGTCGGCGTCCTTTTTCGTTTCGGTAAATAATTTCGCCCCCTGCCAGATACACACCCTTTTTCAAAATTTGCTTAGTGGAGATGGGGTAGACTCTACCCTTTGCCTGCTGAATAGCCGTCCGAGTTGCTGGATAATCTCTGGATGCCACCAAGATATTATTTTTCTTCTGGTGTTTGTAAATATTTTGTTTAGCCAAAAGATATTTAGAAAAAGTTTTGTGCCTATCCAAGTGCTCCGGCACAATGTTGAGCAATATCGAAATTTCAGGACTCTCATTCAAATCCTCAAGCTGAAAACTGGACAGCTCCAGCACCACCCAATCAGACCGTCTTAACTTTTTTAATAAAGGAATGGGGGAATGGCCAATATTTCCCGCCAAATACACCCGCCGCTTGCTTCCTCCGAGCAAATGATGCGTAAGACTCGCTGTCGTGGACTTTCCTTTAGTTCCAGTGACACCAACAATGTGTGCCGGACAAAGTTCAAAAAACAGGCGAGTCGTACTGCTGATTTTCACACCTTTTTTCTGCGCCTGCCGAAATTCTTTTAACTGCAAGGGGATTCCGGGACTCCGAAACACTATATCAAAACTTGATAGTCCATTTAGATAATTTGGGCCCAACCGAAACTCGGCACCAAGTTTTTTGGCGTCTTGATAGCGTGAGCCCAGTTTTTGCCTATTCGCGGAATCCAGTACCGTGACATTTGCACCCAAATTTAGCAAAAATTTTGCCAAATCAAAACCTTCGCGTCCGAGCCCCAAAATTGCCAAATTTTTACCTTTCCATTTTCGTGCCACCTCCTTATTATATCCTAAAGCCTCCCCCGTCCCCTTTTGGCTGAAAAAGCCCAAAAAATGCGCTCCCAGACCTGATAATCTTGACTTCTAATCTGATATTTGCTAGGAT
>CAYGIK010000035.1:0-4160 GCA_964350005.1 uncultured Candidatus Saccharibacteria bacterium | reverse complement strand
ACGGCATCTGGCCCTCTCGCGGAGTAGAGTTGTGGTGCAAGCGCAGTAAAAAAACTCGCAACTTCCATCTGAAACCCGCTCTTACTTACAAAACAAAATTAATTCAGGTTAAGCGTATTCGCGCGGGAAGCTATGTCGGATATGGTTGTAATTATCAAGCGAAGTCAGCAATGACTATCGGCGTAATTCCGGTTGGTTATTTCGAAGGTATTCCAAGACATTTGAGCAATATGGGATTTGCACTTCTAAAAGGCGCAGTTGTTCCGTTTGTCGGTCGGGTGTGTATGAATATGATAATTTTGGATATTAGCAAAAGACCTCGTGCCAAAGTTGGTGATGAAGTTGTGATGATTGGCCGTAGTCAAAACAAAGAAATCACTGCCACCGACATCGCCGATTGGGCGGGCACTATTAGTTATGAAATTCTTTCCCGCATACCCGCGCATCTAAGTAGAATATACAAATAAAAAATCAGCAAATCAGCAAATAAAAAACAGTGATAAGTGACAGGTGACAAGTGATAAGTTTTGGTAGCTCCTTCGTCGTTTTTTTAGCCGTCATCCCGAACTTGTTTCAGGATCCACCCTCCTCTGTTATCCTCGAGCCGAAGGCGAAGCCATTCGACATCGGGGATCCAGCCTGCCCGCTGACGCGGGACGCGGCCAGGGAAAAGAAAACAAACAAAAAATCCTTTTTCTGTTTTGGTCTGGATTCCCGCCTACACGGGAATGACGAAAAATAATTATCCAAATTCTATATTCCAAACTCCAGCCCTCACATGAATGATTCGAAGCCAATAAAATTCATTTTTGTAACGGGAGGCGTATTGTCGGGTCTTGGCAAAGGAATTACTGCCGCGTCTATTGGTAACATCCTAAAAGCGCGCGGATATAAGATTTTTATGCAGAAGCTCGACCAATACATCAACTATGACGCGGGGACTTTGAATCCGGGCGAGCATGGTGAAGTTTTTGTGACAGATGACGGTGCGGAAACTGATTTGGATTTAGGACACTACGAAAGATTTGTTGATGAAAATCTGACCAAAGATTCTTCCATTATGACTGGTCGCATTTACAGTGATGTAATTGCGCGGGAACGCAGGGGAGACTTCTTGGGGAAAACCGTGCAGGTAATTCCGCATCTGACTAATGTAGTAAAAGAAATTATTACCAACGGCGCCAAAAAAGTTGGTGCGGATATTGCTGTGGTAGAAGTTGGGGGAACAGTAGGTGACCATGAAGGATTTCACTTTTTGGAAGCAATTCGCGAAATGAAACACGATTTAGGTCCGAATAGTGTGATGTATTGCCACACAGTGTTCCTACCTTATTTAGGCGTCACCAAAGAGCTAAAAACTCGCCCCGCACAATTCAGCATCCGTGAATTGCAGGGGATTGGCATCTCTCCAGACGCAATCTTTTGTCGTGCTGACCATCCGATTCCACAAGTGGGATTAGAAAAAATTGCTCGTGCCGCAAACCTGCCGGCCACCAATATTATTCCCCTTCAAACTGCTGATACTGTTTATGAAGTGCCACTTACACTAGAAAACTTCGGTATTGGAAAAGTTGTTGAGGAACGCTTGGGTCTTACACCGATTGAGCCAAGGTTAGCGGAGTGGCGCGAGTTGGTGGGGAAGATAAAATCGGACAAACGCAAAATAAATATCGGAATTGTCGCCAAATACACCACAATGGAAGATACCTACATTTGTATATTCGAAGCATTGCGTTCTGCGGGCTGGTATCACAATGTGGATTTGAATCTCAAATGGATTGATGCGGAGGAATTAGGCAGTCCCACCGCTAATATTCCCGAACTTATGAACGGTTGCGATGGATATGTAGTTCCGGGAGGATTTGGAGTTCGGGGAATTGAAGGGAAAATAAAAGCCGCTCAATATGCCCGTGAAAATAAAATTCCGTATTTAGGCTTGTGTTTGGGAATGCAAATTGCAGTAATCGAATTTGCCCGTAATGTTTTAGGTTGGCAAGATGCCAATAGTACGGAGTTTGATGAAAACACAACTCATCCCGTAATTCACATTATGGAATATCAAAAAACTATTTTGGATAAAGGCGGAACAATGCGTTTGGGTGCTTACCCTGCCGTGCTAAGACCGAATTCTCGTGCTCAATTCGCCTATCAACTTTCGGAAATTTCCGAGCGCCACCGTCACCGTTATGAATTCAACAATCTTTATCGTCAAAATTTCGAATCTGCCGGAATGATTCTTTCAGGAGTTTCTCCCAGCAACGAATTGGTGGAAATTATTGAACTAAGAGACCACCCGTGGTTTGTGGCATCGCAATTTCATCCTGAATTCAAATCCCGCCCCAACCGCCCGCATCCATTATTCCGCGACTTTATCGGAGCCGTCATCCGCTCTACCTCGCTGATTGATACTGTTAATCAGCCAATATCCGACCACCAAGCCGTATCGCTTCAACAATAAATAATATTACCCCATGATACTGCAGAGAGTTATAATACAGACAGTAAGTTTTTGTTTATGAAAAAAAGAAAGTTTTCCATAAAAAAGAAAAAATCTTTATCCAAAAACAGACGCAATCTTATTTTGTCAGTAGTAATATTGGTAATTATTACAGCAACCACTTTGGCAGTAGTTGACACAATTCAGCATATGTCAACTTCCAAAGCCTATACCTCTACATCAGATATCAATGGACCAGTCTGGGTAACTGGTTATCAAAACAATAGTTTCTCAAAGAATATTAAATCGAGTGATACTACAATATCTCTCGCTCTTTCTTCGGATAAATTGATTGGACTTATGAAGGAATATACATCCGCCGACCCCGGATTCGTCAAAACCGGCTATGTAGGTGATTACTTTGTAGGTATAGAGATCGGTGATGATGCTCCACCTATAAATCGTTATCCATATCAAAAACCAGCGATTCCAAGAATATTGATTTATAAGGACTATGTAGGACTTTATGCCAATGGTAAACTCATCCAAACACTAACTCCGATCGAACCAACTGGGCTAGCCGCTAGTTGTATTAAAGATTTTAAAGAAACAGAGGCAAAAGCAATTGGTGTTTCCTATCTTAGGGGAACTTGGCCACCAGTCTATGGTCAGGTCTGTCCTAATCAGCTAAGTTTTCAGGTCAATATAGATCAAACCTTGCGGACAGCCATTTCCAGTGGCAAATCACTCTCAATCGCATTTACGCCAGATGTAACAGGAATTAATGATTATCGGTCGTGGTTTGTGAAGAATCACATTCCATTGCAGTATCAGAACGATGTAAGAGGGTATATTAATGCTAATCCAAGTTATCGGGGGCTAGTGTCAGACTCACGCGCAGCATTATCAGGTCAAAAATTTACTACAATCAAATTCAACTTTTCGCCACAACTCGACTCGTATGAGGTTCTTCATGCCAACACTTTGGGCAATTATGGTCTTAAATTATCCGGCACAGACATCTTCCCCAAAAATGGTTTTGACATTACTGTTGGTTATAAAGACGGCACCAGTCGCACTTTTAGCAATTACGGAGGGAGGCAAGAAAGATTTACTGGTAATGACACTTCCGTAACAATGTGGACTAGTAAATCGGCTCCATCTAGTTATCTCAAGGATATTATTAGTGTAAAAATGACCACCCCGCAAGGTATTACTAGTACAACTAAACAAATTTCACCACCAGCCCAACCATCGCCCACCCAATCAACCCCTGTCACCAACCCGCCCAAATTAACCAATTATCAGATACTTAATAGTAGCAGTATGGGTGGAAACTATGCTCTTACATTATCTGGCACCAACCTCATTATTAATTCATCCTTAGCGCCGGAAGCTGGTTCCACTCTAAAAATTCGTTATAAAAACGGTACTAACAGTACTTTCAACGATAAAACATTTTTTGGCAATAAAATTTATATAACAATGTATGTTAATAAATCCAGCTCGCTTGATAATATCTCTAGTATTGATTTGACTACTCCACGAGGTACTACTAACACTGGTACCAGAAAGTAGCTCTTCATCTAAAACAAAAAAAGCACCCTTCGGCGCTTCTATCCCTCTAGATGCTAGTCGCTAGATACTAGATACTATTTCGTTATCACGCTAATGTAGGTCGCAGTCGCGTGTCCTACACCGTTTTTGCGTACCCGCTTCACTT
>CAYGIK010000034.1:3006-4541 GCA_964350005.1 uncultured Candidatus Saccharibacteria bacterium | reverse complement strand
TTAATTTTTTAATCGCTATTTTCTCAAGCTGATGAGCCCTATTTCTATGAACTCCAAGTCTGTCACCAATCTCCTCAAAAGTCAGTTGCTCATCATCTGTGTATCTCCATCTTAATATTTGACGTTCTCTATCTGTTAAATCAACGGCATTGCTAATCCATCTTTCTACATCCTGTTCCAGAGACCACTTTTTAATCTCTTCCTCCGTCCCCCGAATGGTCTTATCCGGCAACACCTCATAAATACTCTTATCCTTTTTATCTCCAAAACTCTTTTCCGTTTTATTCCTCACAGCACTAACATCTAGAGATGACGGTTTTTCCGCCAATCTCCGTAAATTATTAATATCAGCAATAGAAAATTTAGTTTCTTCCGCCAATTGCTGCACGGTAGGTTCATACCCCAACTTGTCTGTCAGTTTCTTGGTCTCTTTATTCAAAGTGACAATACTTTCCATGATATGATTCGGTTTATATACCAAATTATCCTTTGCACTCATATACCGAGAAATTTTTTGCCTAATCCACCATGTAGCGTACGTTGAAAGTCGATTACCTCTTTTTATGTCAAATTTTTCCATTGCTATCTCTAATCCAAATATCCCCTCCTGAATCGAATCGCGCCGCATTTCCTTTGATTGAAAATATTTATTGGCTATACTTATAACCAATCGCAGATTAGATTCAATCAACACTTTTTTAGCCAACTCGCTTTCTTCCTCCGTACCCCCCTGAAACATCCTAATATAAAACAATTCCTCCTCTTCTGTTAACAGAGGGTTTTCTTCAATCTCCTTTTTATAATCACCCGAAACATTCCCCAGTCTTTCATCTTCATCGGCAGTTCTGTATTCCCTTGAACTTGAATCAGGATATTCCAATTTCGGCATCTTCGACTTCTTTCCGTTCCTGCCCGTATCAGGAAATTCATCAAAATCCGAGACGCGTTTCTCGTCTTTCTTTTCTTCTGATAGTGACACCTGTTCTAACCCCCTAAATCTCTCCATTTATACCCTCTTTTAGCTTGCGGTGAGCTTATCAGAAAACCCCCTCCAATTCAAGGGGAACTTTAACGAAAAATCGGCTTCCAGACTATGGTTCCAACACCGCGGTCCGCTTGCCGTTATTCACCGTAAATTGGATTCCCGTAACCCCATCCAAAGGAAATTGCTCAATAGTCCGCAGAAGACCTTGTGAAATAGAAGTCACCCGAGCCGAGCCCCCCATCGGCGTATCGAAGACTTCATTGAAATCAACCGTGAGCGTATCGCCCTCGATTTTCACATAATTCACTATTGTCCCTGCATTGAACGAAACCGAAAGTCCACTCTCCTTTTCCTCCGCCGTCGGACCCTTAATTAGTTCCGTCAGGGTTTCTTTTATCAAATCTTCTATCACATTTGTTTTTGCAACTTCCCGTTCCACTGGTACATACTCCATATCAGTCTGAGTCATCCTCGTCATAAAAACATAAACAGTTTCTGTTTCGCTCACTGGCACAACTTTAGTCGGCGTTTTGTACGCCCAATACAACAC
>CAYGIK010000034.1:0-2906 GCA_964350005.1 uncultured Candidatus Saccharibacteria bacterium | reverse complement strand
TAAGTCGCAAACGCTACCCAAACTGCATACGGAACCAATAATGTTGCCGATAACCGCACTCTTTTCCACATCAACCAAATCAACACTAGTACCGAAGCTTCAAGTATTACCATCTCCGCAATTGCCAAACCGACTTGATGATTGAAAAAGAATAGATAACTCCAGAAAGCATTTAGAACACCATTTACCACAAACCACCAGATTACCCGATAATAATTCGCATCCCGTTTCTTCTGATTTAGCCACAAAATGAGCGCAATAGCCGACAAGATATAAATTATCGTCCAGACGGTCCCAATTACACTCCCACCTGGAGCAAAGCTTGGGATGTTCGATTGATTGTACCAATCTAATCCCTGATTAGTCAGCCAACTCCCAACAACACCAACCGCTAGAACACCCAAAATTACTGCTAGATACTTCATCCCGTTAGAAGTCCTCGGCGAAAAATAATTCAGCAGAATTATTTTTACGCGCAGTTAATAATATATTGTTGTGGTTAAAAATCATCTCTTTAGCTTGAATTTGATAGTGCAAGACGACAGACTTCTAACAGGACAAATCTCGTTAGAACCTAACCTTTATCGAATATGATTTGTCATTTTGCGGTAAACCTGACGGATTATCCTTTTGGAAAACTAATTTTCCTGTTGTACCCGCTGGTTGGGCGGGAAAAATCAATTCAGCATTGAACGGCACTTTCTTGCTCGTCATCCAATCCTCTTGTGCCTGCCCACTAGTTTGCGCGATCAACAAGTTATCATCCGTCCATAAGCGAATTGGGAAAACTGCCTCAAAATACCAGCTACCCACCGCCTCCCCGTTGATTGTAAGCGGACTGGTAATTTTGGCATTTGCCCGAGGCTCACTCACTGAAATATCGGCACTTTTATTTTGGTACAAGAGAAATCCTGCTCCGACTACCACCAAAACCCCAAAAACTACCCAAATGATCTTATTCATCCCGTTAACTGTTACGCTTTAATATTAACACTCCCTTCCCTCAATATTGTCCACCCACCCCCTTTATCCAGCCGAACCAAAGTTGAAGACTTACCCGATAAATTCCCCATATCTACATAAAAATCAATATCATCAGAAAAATACTTTTTCGCCATTCGAATAGTTTCCGCAGACGGCTCCCCCGCCCAATTAGCACTCGGCGCCACCAATGGACCCGTTTGTTTCAGCAATTTTATTAGAGAAGAATGTTTTGGAAAACGAAAAACTAGGGTTTCACCCCCTCTGTGCAAATAAGCAAATTTTTTACCGCGACACGGCAATATCACACTTACCGCTCCCGGCCAGTAAGTTGTTAAAAAATCTTTAGATTGTTTATTTAGCCAAATTTCAAATTTTGCCAAATCATTAATTGAGCTAATCAAAACTATCATCGGCTTTTTTGTGTCACGCCGCCGAAGTTTATAAATCCGCTCCACCACAATAGAATTGAGAGCGGAACCCACCAATCCATATAGCGTATCAGTAGGAATCACCCCAACCTCTCCCCGCTTCAGTCTGTCAGCCAATATTTTTGAGCCCAATCCCTTATAAGTCGAAGCCATAAATCAATTATACCCTCTATCTGCGATACAATTAACATATGACAACTTCTATAAAATTCATCGGTGCGACCGGAATGGTCACCGGCTCCAGTTATCTGATTACAACTAACTCGACCAAATTCTTGGTGGATTGTGGTCTGTTCCAAGGCGGACGCGAAGCTGACGCAAAAAACTATCAGCCGTTTCCTTTTGATCCAAAGAAGATTAATTTTTTAATTCTCACCCACGCCCACCTCGACCACTGCGGATTAATCCCAAAACTTTATCGGCAGGGATTTCGAGGAAAAATATTTTCCACTCCCGCCACTCGCGATTTGGCCGAAGCTATTTTGACCGACGCCGCTCATATTCAGGAACACGGCGCCACTCTCAAACAAATTGAAACCCTATTCTCCACCAAAGATGTTATTTCTGCGCTAAAACTTTTTGAAACATATAATTACAATAAAACTTTTGTCACTAACAACATAAAAATCTGTTTGCAAGACGCAGGACATATATTAGGTGCCTCTATTGTTGAAATCTGGACTGACGGAAAAAAAATAGTTTTTTCGGGAGACTTGGGCAATAGCCCCGTCCCAATTATGCACGACCCCACCCTAATCGCTCAAGCCGATTATGTAGTATGTGAGTCAACTTACGGCAACCGCTTACACGAACCTCCCAGCAACCGCGAAAAGAAATTATTAGCAGCTATCCGTCACGCCCACAAACGCCACGCCAAATTGATAATCCCCTCTTTCGCGCTTGAACGCACACAGGATTTGCTTTATACATTAAATCTTTTCCGCAACACAAATCAAATGCCACACATTCCCGTGATTTTAGATAGTCCTCTCGCCATCAAGATTACTGACATCTACAAAAAATACACCAAGTTGTTTGATGAAACTTTTCAACAAATTTTGAAAGTTGATAAAGACCTGTTTAGTTTCCCCGACTTCAAACAAACTCCAACTACCCAAGAATCCAAAACTATCAACGAACTTCAAGGCCCCGCAGTAATTATTGCTGGCTCGGGTATGGCCGATGGCGGACGAGTTCAACACCACCTGATCCATCATTTGGGAAATCCTGATGACCAAGTTGTGTTTGTTGGCTTCTGTACTGCCGGAACTTTGGGACGAAAGCTAATTGAAGGCGCTACTCGCGTCCGCATTATGGATCAAGTTCGCGTTGTACGAGCACAAATAAAATCCATCAATTCATTCTCCGCCCATGCCGACCAAAAAGGTCTTGTCGGCTGGCTCGCTGGATTTACCACCAAACCAACTATTATCCTCACCCACGGCGAAGACGAAGCCAGAGAAATTTTATCAAACAAAATTCGCCGTCAATTAA
>CAYGIK010000033.1:0-4790 GCA_964350005.1 uncultured Candidatus Saccharibacteria bacterium | reverse complement strand
TCCTGAACTTGCTTGCCCATCCGTAGCAAAGCGTAGGAGGGATTCAGGATCCAGAAAAGAACAGCAAACAAAATCTTTTTTCTGTTTCTGTCTAGATTCCGGATCAAGTCTGCCTGCCAGTAGGCAGGTCCGGAATGACAAATATAAAATGGATTCCCGCCTTCGCGGGAATGACGCAGGAAAAAGGGCAGAATGCCCTACCATAACTTGTCACTTGTCACTTATCACTTTTAACTTTTTAGATGCGAGTTAGAATTATTGGGGGACAATTTGGCGGAAGATTCATAAAAACTTTGCCTTCCTTGAGGCCTACTTCTGATTTAGTTCGCAAAGCCCTTTTTGATATTTTAGGACAGGAAATTGAAGGCGCTAATTTTCTGGAGCTTTATGCAGGATGTGGCGCGGTTGGGATTGAAGCCTTAGGCCATGGAGCTAATCAAGTTTTGATGGTAGAAAAGAATCGTTCGCACTATCAGCTCATCAAAGACAATCTCGCCGACCTAAACGATCCCCTCACCAAACGCGCACTCGTAAGACAAATGGATGTGAGTGATTTTATTTCCGCTAATCAAATAAAGTACGATTTAGTTTTTGCTGACCCGTGGTATAAAGACGAGCTAGACATCACTGGCTGGGAAAATCTGCTTGCCCCCAAAGGCATTTTAATTATTGAACACAGCTCTATGAACGAGCCACCGGAAAATCTAAACTTAAAAAATATCAATCACAAACGCTATGGAGACACCTCTCTCACCTTTTATATTCACGCCTAAACCTGATTGGTTTGAACAATACAAATATCATTTGCTGGGAATCCTGCTGGCTATTTTTGCAGTTGGGTTGTATCTTATTCTCACTCCACCCAAAAGTACGCTGGATGACGGCAAGGATACGAAAATCGCTGGTGCCTCTGATACCACAATTGCTTCCGCCACTAACCCCAGCGGACAAATTGTAGTGGACATTGCGGGTGGAATTATTAAACCCGGCGTCTATTGGCTAAATTCCGGAAGTATTACTGAAGATGCTATCAAGTCCGCCGGCGGATTTAGCAGATTGGCCGACCTTGATGCAATCGGTCGTAATATTAATCGCGCGCAGGAACTAGCTAACCACGGAAAAGTTTATATTCCCAAAATCGGTGATGCTAACATTGTTTACAGCAATTCATCTTCAAGCTCGTCCACTAACCCGCTAACCAGCTCACCCGCTAATCTCATCAACATCAATACTGCCGACAACGCTGAACTAGATTTACTCCCCGGCATCGGACCGGTTTTATCACAGCGAATTATCGACTATCGGTTGCAAAACAACAATTTCAAGAGTATAGATGATTTGCAGAATGTTCCCGGAATTGGCGATAAACTATTCGGACAAATCAAAAATCTAGTTACGATTTGATAAGATTCATCTTGTCATCCCCGAGTCCCTCTTCTCCGTCATCCTCTGGCTTGACCAGAGGACACAGAAAGAAAAACAAACAGAAAACAGATTCCCGCCTTCCTCCTTCGCCGAGCCGACTACGCTCTAACGAGCTACGACGGGCCAAGGGCTTCGGACGGACAGGTCGCGGGAATGACGAAAAATAGCGGGCGCGTGGCGAAACTGGTATACGCACTAGCTTTAGGAGCTAGCGGGGAAACCCATGAAGGTTCAAGTCCTTTCGCGCCCACCATAACAAAACTGAGCCTTTAGGCTCTGTTTTGTTATTAGTGATACAAAAAGGACGAGAAGCAATGTCCGCCAAAATGAATATTTTGCGTCATTCCCGTGACTCGTCCGTCCGTAGCCCTTGGCCCGTCGTAGCTCGTTAGAGCGTAGTCGGCTCGGCGAAGGAGGAAGACGGGAATCCAGACAAAAAAAGAAAAATAAGTTTTTTGTTTTCTTTTCTGGATCCCCGATGTCGAATGGCTTCGCCTTCGGCTCGAGGATGACATCCTTTTTCTTACTCGCAACTCGTTACTCATTACTCGTCACTCGTCGAGTCCATTTCGACTCCCCCTTGACTTTCTCACGGGAAGCCTTTATTTTGAATAAGTCGTCTTTGTTTCGAGGGTTCGCCTTCGGACAAGCAAGATGACATGAACATTAGTCAGTTTATGGCGGAAATGAACGTGAGCTAGTTCGGTAAACACGGCTTCTCTTAGGGTCGCCGGTTCACTCCTTGCGAGCGAGAAAGGGTCTTTAGGCCATTGGCCATAGTGCTTAGCACTATAAGTAATCCTACGCCGCTCGGGCACCATAGTATTGGAGACTCCCGTTCTCGGCTCACCGATTCATTTCCCCATAACGTCCGATACGGGGGCGGTCCTATCCGCCCCCCACTCTTTATCCCCCGCCCAAATTTGAGAAAAGGGCAGTTTTTGGTTATAATGATCCCGACTTACTTTTGACAGCATGCGTTAATAAATTGGGGTCGAAAAAACGAAATTATCTAGATATATATCCATAAGGCAAAAGTGCAATGACACCATCAGACAATCTCCTCACCACTTGGGGACAAGCAGTCCTAAATCCTTTACAGGATATTTGGATGCGCTTTCTCATCTTTCTGCCAAGCTTAATCGGCGCGATTCTTATCCTGCTGATTGGTTGGATTGTAGCGGCCGGTCTTGACCGAATCGTTACTCAAATCCTTAAGCAGCTGAAAGTTGATTCCGCTCTTAACAAAGTCGGCGTCCGTACCTTTTTTGAGAAGGCCGGCGTTGATTTAAGTTTTTCTGATGTTTGCGGAAACTTAGTGAGATGGACCGTTCTGTTAATTGCCTTCTTGGCTACCGCAGATGTATTGGGTCTGTATAAAGTAACCGAATTTCTAAACAATATTCTAGTTTACTTACCAAATGTCTTCGTAGCTATCGGTATCTTGTTGATTGGTATTTTGGCCGCTAACTTTTTCGCGGGCGTTGTTCGCGGAACTATGGGTGCCGCCAAAGTTCACACAGGAAAATTGCTTGGTTCAGTTACCAAGTGGGTGATTTACTTCTTCACCTTCGCTGTCGCCCTGCAACAATTGGGTATCGCTGCGATTTTGATTGACCGCTTCCTTACCGCCGTCTTCTTTATGTTGGCGTTAGCTGGAGGCTTGGCCTTCGGTTTAGGTGGTCAGAAACAAGCCAGTGATGTCTTGGACGATCTTCGCAAGGATATCGGTCACAGGAAATAATTGTGTTCTAACACAAACCTAAAACCCGCTCTCACGAGCGGGTTTTAGAATAGATTCTCCAATCAAGTTGGAGAATGACGAGTGGAAATGAGAGCGGTTTTTAGAATAATTGCTGATTTTTTATTCCCCTAGATCCTTCGACTCGCTCTGCTCGCTCAGGATGACAGAAAAGAAGACTTGAGAATGATAATGGTAGAAATGTGCCAAAGGCACTACCATCATTTTTCATTTTTAATTCTTAATTATTCTCTAGATACTAGCCGCTAGATACTAGATACTCACTTAGAGTTTCCCCAACTTTACCTTTACAGTTTTCGTCACACCATTCCTTTTTAACTGAATAGTGACCGTATCATTCGGCTTATATTTCAATAAAATAGTAGATAAATCGTTACCTACAGTAATTGCTTCGCCATTGATTGACAACAGAATATCATTTTCCTTCATTCCTGCTAAAGCGGCCGGACTACCCGACTGAACTGCTGCTTCTCCGTTTGACCCCCGAGCAATCAAAGCACCTGTTTGGGAATCCAGATTGTTAGCAGTAGCAAAATCAGCAGTAATCGGAATATAGCGTACGCCTAATTTTGGCCGAGAAATTTCTCCGCCCGATGACACAATCTGAATCTGGCTTTTTACACTATTGATGGGAATCGCAAATCCGACTGACTGCGCTTGAGTATCAACCGCCGTATTGATTCCTATTACCTGCCCCAACAAATTAACTAATGGTCCGCCCGAGTTCCCCGGATTAATAGCCGCATCAGTCTGAATCAGTCCATTTAATTTTTCGCTAGAACCCATACCATTACCGGCAGTAATCGTGCGATCCAGTCCGCTAATAATCCCCGTTGTCACTGTATTTTGATATTCTCCCAGCGTATTACCAATAGCTATCACTTTTTGACCCAACGCAATCTTACTGGAATCACCAAAATCAACTATCGGTAAATTAGTTGCAGAAATTTTAATCACCGCCAAATCATTACTCGGGTCCCGCGCTGTTACTGTCGCGCTATAAGTTTTGCCTGTTGAAAGTGTGACTGTATATGTAGCAGTGGTACTGCTGACCACATGTTTGTTCGTAACAATCAGACCGTCGCTCCTCACAATAAAACCTGAACCGCCGCCAGTTTGCTTCATAGTTCCAAAAATTGTCCTAACATTATCCGTACTGGTAATCGTCACCACCGCAGGGACCACTTTCTTTACCACACTCTCCACACTCATCTCGCCTTCATTTAGCACCTGACCACCAACATAAGTATCGCCCGACTGATTAGTCGTGTTATTTGCAACCTGTCCGTTATTAGTAGACACCCAACCCTGATTAACTGCCAAAACCCAACCTGACAAAGTAATAATTCCCCCAACTACTCCGGACGCCACCAGCGTTCCTATCTGTTTCCAATTGATTTTATTCATAAAGCATTCCTTCCTATAAGTATTCATTCGTAAATTAGCTCTGTATATTACATTCTACCAAACTGAAAAATAACTGAAAAAACCACCCCTTCCCCCCGCCATTGTCGCTTTTCCCCTCTGGCCATTGGAGCGAGGTCTTCCCCGTCTTCATCCGCCATTGTCGCTTTTGCCCAATCCCATCGAGCAAATTGCGTTA
>CAYGIK010000032.1:0-5242 GCA_964350005.1 uncultured Candidatus Saccharibacteria bacterium | reverse complement strand
GATATTGTATCATTTGCGAGTTACGAGTCGCGAGTAACGAGTAACGAGTAGCCACTCTACGCCAATCATCCTACGCCAAGGCTACGGAATGACCTTCGGAGCTACGGGATGGTCTGCGAAGAGTAGAGAAAGGGGTGTCATCCTCGACCCCTTTCTTCTGTCATCCTCGGGCTTGACCCGGGGATCCATTTCTTTATGTCATCCCCGCGTAGGCGGGGATCCAGAAAAGAAAACAAACAAAAAATTTCTTTTTCTGTTTCTGTCTGGATCCTCCAATCAAGTCGGAGGATGACGAAGGTGTAGGCAAGGTTCGCGGGAATGACAGGAGAACAGAAAGGTGGATTGGCCCGTGCTTCGCTCTGATGAGCTTCGTCCATGCTCCGCCCAAGGGCTACGCAGGATTGCACAGGGCAGTCTTCGCTTTTCTATCCTTTTGGCGTAAGCCAGGCGTATTAGTCCATGCTTCGCCTAAAGGCTACGCAGGACAAGCTTCTTGTGTGCAATGAAAACTGGCAAGATATCCAAAACTTTAGTTGAGGATATCGTAGCCAAGCGTAGTTCGTCAGAACGAAGCTTGGTATAATCAGGATATGACTGCAGAAATTATCTTGGTTGAGACATCTATCACCCGTAGTCGGCTTAGGGAGATTGCCTCGTGGAGAATGGGCGATTTGGTGAAGGCGGTGGTGGATATCGAAAAGGGCATTATGGCGGTGGGCGGGGAACTGCACGCTGATGAAGAAGCTTTTCTAATCGAGAGGGAGTGTAGTCAGGATAATCTGTGGGGCATAAATATCTACCCTGACCTGCCTGAGGATAAGATGTTAGAATTTGATTCGGTGATAAATATACGTCCTCGTCAGGATAATCGGTCGCGGTCGGTGGAAAACGAGAAAATAAAGACTGCGATAAGGGAAGTTGTTAACAAACTGATTCAAGGTGACTAATTTTATTCATCAGGATTTAGCAGGCGGTCGGTGGCATACACTGACGCTGACTGAACAGTTGGCCAATGTTGGCTCTGAATTTGAGCGGGCATGGAGCTGGCGGGTTAAAGATGAAAACAGTTTGTCGCAAAACGCCTTTGATAGAATGTCCGAATTGCTGGGGCTGACTATATCTGATCCAAGGTGGAAGGGGTTGAGACTGCGGGAGTTGACGCGTTTAAGAGAATCAATCAACGAAGAGTGGTTAAGTAATAGAAAAAATGCGCCGAAAGATTTAAGTGATTACTTTATGACCTTCGCAATCTGGTCCCGTGCCTCCAGATAGACAGATTAGTGAAGAATTAAAAATGAAAAATGTTGGTAGCTGTTTTCAACAGCATTTATTGCTCTCGCTAGATACTAACTACTATGAGTGAACTAATGCCATTTGGCCCCAGACATGAAATAGATAAGATTCGTCGTCAGATGAAGGCGCGGGCTTTGGGTAGAAAAACGAAAAAGAAGATTTTCACAGTGTTGTCTCGGTACGGTATCAACACATCTCCCAAATTGTTTTTGGCGGTGTTTATCGCCATTCTTTTTGTGTTCAGTTTTACGATGGCGATAGTTTCTGTCGGATTACCCAATCCGGCGCGGTTGGTAATTTATGCGGCAGCTGATTCGACTAAGGTTTATGATCGCAACGGCGAAGTTTTATATGACATTTTCAATGAAAAGCGCCGAACCACAATTCCATTCAGCGATATGCCGGAATATTTGAAGCATGCAACTGTCTCGATTGAAGATAAAGATTTTTATCGTCACAACGGTTTTGATATTAAGGGATTTTTGCGGGGTATAGTTTTGCAACCTCTGCGAGGCAAGGGAGTTCAGGGTGGTTCGACAATTACTCAGCAGTTTGTGAAGAACGCGTTGTTGAGTTCCCAGAGGAGTGTTTGGAGAAAAGCGCGGGAGTTGATTTTGGCGTTTGAGATTGAGGCGATTTATTCCAAAGATAAAATTTTGGAATTATATTTGAATGAAATTCCATACGGTAGCGGGGCATATGGGGCACAGCAAGCGGCTAAAATGTATTTTGGTAAAAACGCCAAAGATATTACTTTAACAGAAGCGGCGGTGCTGGCGGCGTTGCCACAAGCGCCGGGAAGATATTCTCCCTACGGACAAAATCCAGATTTACTGATGATTCGTAAAGATTTAGTTTTGGCGCAGATGGAGAAACAGGGATACATCACTAAGGCGGAATATGCCGAAGCAAAAAAAGCGGAAATAAAATTTGTTCCCAAGCGTGACTCCATTCGCGCTCCGCATTTTGTAATGTATGTCAAAGAATTACTGGCGGCAAAGTATGGCGAAAAAGTGTTAGAAGAAGGAGGTCTTCGTATTACCACCACATTGGATATTGATAAACAAAAAGCGGCGGAAGATACAATTTCTAATTTAGCGGAATCCAACAAAACGAAATACAACGCAGGTAACGCCGCATTGGTATCAATAAATCCGAATACCGGAGAGATCTTAGCGATGATGGGTAGCAAGGACTATTTTAATATGGAAGCGGAGGGAAATGTGAATGTGGCAATTCGGGAACGCCAACCGGGTTCGTCAATAAAGCCGATTGTTTACGCTACTGCGTTTAAAAAAGATTATGCTCCGGCAACAATGTTGGTGGATGTGTCCACTGATTTTGGGCAAGGGTATCGGCCACGCAACTATGACGGAAGTTTTCGCGGACCGATGTCAGTTCGAGAGGCATTGGGTAATTCCATTAATGTACCGGCGGTAAAAACACTGGCATATGCGGGAGTACAGGAGACTATTGATACTGCGCATGATTTGGGAATTACGACATTGAAAGGAGGAGCGGATAGATACGGACTTTCACTGACATTGGGAGGCGGGGAAGTGACGCTCTTGGATTTGACTCGCGCGTATGGAGTGTTTGCAACAGGCGGAAATCTGACGCCGACAATGGCAGTTTTGAAAGTACAAGATAAATACGGTCATGTGCTGGAGGAAAATGAACCTGAAAAATCCAAAAAAGTGTTGGATCCGCAGGTGGCGTATCTTATCAATAATATTCTGTCGGATGATAGTGCGCGGGCACGGGTGTTTGGAATGGGTGGACCACTAACGCTTCCCGGCAGAACAGTTGCCGCGAAGACGGGTACAACTAACGATTACAAAGATGGCTGGACGGTTGGCTACACACCCGATTTGGTGACAGGAGTTTGGGTGGGAAATAATCGTAACGAATCAATGACTGCAGCATCAGGACTCGTAGCGGCGCCAATATGGAATAGATATATGCGTTTGGCGCTTGCGGGTATGCCGAACAAATCTTTCAGCAGACCGGATGGAATTTCGGATGTGATGGTGGATGCGTTGTCGGGTAAATTACCGGTGGATGGCGTGACACCAACGACCAAGTCGGAAGTATTTGCAAGTTGGAGTGTGCCGAAAGAAATGGACAATGTTCATGTGGTGAAAAAAGTAATGAAGAGCGATACCAACAAATTAGCGCCAGCGGATGCTCCTGCGGAATTGACTGAAGATAAAGTATTTACTGTAATTCATTCAGAACGGCCGAGCAGTTCAAATTGGGAAGGGCCGGTGGCGGCGTGGGCGGCAGCAAATGGATATAACAATGTACCAACGGAAACTTATAGCGGCCCGATGGATGGGAGTGCGACGGTGGAGATTACTTTGTTGAATCCGATTGATGGGGCAATTATTACGGGAGATTTATTAGTTTCAGCGAATGTTCGGGCGGGAGTGAGTGTGAAGAGAATTGAGTTTTATTACGATAATTCGCTGAAGGGGCAGGTGACGGGGGCGCCGTACCAATTTACAATCAAAACTCCAAAGCAAGATGGGAAAACCCACACAGTAAAAGTGCGGTTATTGAAGACCGACAACAGCACCGCAGAGGCCAGTGTGACTATCACGGCAGGGGGTATGTAGTATCTAGTATCTAGAGGGAATATAAAATAAAAAATCAGCCCTACTACGCTAAAGCTTCGAAGGGTCTACGACAAATCAGCAAATGTTGGTAGGGCAGAATGCCCTTTTTTATTTTGTCATTCCCGAGTAGTCGGGAATCCATTTTTTTGCTTGCCCGTCCGTAGCTTTAGCGTAGGAGGGTCATCCTGAACCTGCCTACCGGCAGGCAGGCTTGTCCAGAATCTTATAATATTTCCTGTGTCATTCCCGAGTAGTCGGGAATCCATTTTTGTCTGTCATGCTCGACCCCGACTTGTCGGGGGAAGCATCTATATAGATTCTTCCTAGCGTCAGAATGACAAAAAAAGTCATTCTCCATATTCCAGATTCCAAACAGTATAATAAAAGTGTAAATAACTATATTATTGACAATATAACAATTTTGTTATATCATGAAAATACAGCTTAGGGTTATAGAATATGTTGCGGATTTTCTGAATGACTTACCAGTCGAGTTGTACGCCAGATGTGTAAAAAAGTTAAAGCTTTTTGAGGAATACGGTTTCTCTCTAATGAATGCGGATCTTAAGAAAATCAATAAAAATCTGTGGGAGTTGCGGACGAAAAATACTCGAATTTTAATGGGTAAGACGGGAGACACAATCTGGGCAGTACACGCTTTTTATAAAAAGACCAGCAAAACTCCCAAGAAAGAAATAGATTTAGCTGAGAAGCGTTTAGAGAAGTTAAGAAAATGAGTAAGAAAAAATTCTATACAGTTAGTGAGCTCGTAAAGAGAGGGATGAAGAAGCCGGGATTTCGTCGAGCTTATGAAGCGTTGGAGCCAGAGTATCAGATTGCTAGAGCGGTAATAGTAGCGCGTCACAAAAAGGGGATGACGCAGGGAGAATTGGCTCGAAAGGCGGGAACTAAGCAACCAGTCATTGCGCGTTTGGAGAGCATGAAGAGCCCTGCTACTTCCAAGAGTATGGGACGGATTGCCAATGCGTTAGATCATCGCTGGGAACTAAAGTTAGTACCGAAGACCAGATAAGGGTTCTTCCTTTTTTGTTTTTCTTTATTCTTTTTTGTCATTCCAGCGAAGGCGGGAATCCAGACAGAAACAGAAAAATGTTTTTGTTCTTTTCTGGATCCTCCGATCAAGTCGGAGGATGACGGGGCGGGGGGCTAGATACTGGATGCTAGATACTAGATACTACTCTAGTCTTGCCATGTCTGAACCAAGCTGGTAAGGTGTACGGGCACAATCCTGCTGTCTAGGAGGATTGATGGATACATATATTAGAGTAATCCGAGGAGAATTTATCATGAATGATGATATGAATACCCCA
>CAYGIK010000031.1:0-5306 GCA_964350005.1 uncultured Candidatus Saccharibacteria bacterium | reverse complement strand
GCCTTCGCCAGCGCTAATTTATCTCAATTCAGTACAGCCCTCCTCCAATGGCGGATGAGGGGAGGATCTATTTGCTGGATGGGATTGAGGAGAGGGATTTGATTCTTTGTTCTAATAGGTCGGATTCGCCGGAGAAGCGGTAGGCGTCTTGTTCGAAGGGGTTCAAGAAGTACCCAAGCTTTTTGCCGTACTTGAAACTATAAAACCACTTGATGAGTGTATAAAGTATTGGCTGGAATATTCCGAATATCATAACCTGCCAGACATGGCGGAGTTCATGCAGAGGAATTGCAGGGCGAGAGGCAAGTGCGCCTTCTTGGATAACAATAATATTGCCTCGACTCCAGCCTTTCCAACTTTCTTTATTAACAAAGGTTTTTGGATTTATATAAAACATCCAACCCCAAGCATAGGGAAGTTTCGGATTCGTATAAATTTTTATGGGTGTGATTTTACGAAAAGCCCAGAGCAGTAATACTCCGATAGTTTCGATGATAAAAATTGGTGACGCCCAAAGTGACAACAAGATTGTCACTATCATCTTGGTAGGTAATTCAGGGGGTTTTGGGGGGAGTCGTGGACGCGGACTTCAAAATGAAGGTGGGGTCCAGAAGAGCGTCCAGTTGAACCCATAATGCCGATAAGCTGACCCTGCTGAACATAATCACCGGTCTTTACTTTGAATTGGCTTAAGTGGCCATAGCGGGTGACAAATCCTCCGCCATGGTTAATATCAATGTAATTTCCATAGCCGTAGCGAACGGAGTAGGTTTTAACGGTACCGGCAGACGAGGCATAGATACCCCAACCGTTTAAGCGGTTAAGGTCGAGAGCGCGGTGATAGTTTTTGTATCCTTGTGAAATAAAATGAGTGGGTGATTCGGTTGGCCAAATGAATTGTCCGCCGCTGGGAAGTCGGGAAGCCAGTGCGCCGGTATCGGCGGTAATGCCGCCAGGTCTTCCTATTGAGGTTGATTTTGGTGCAACTACACCGGGAACCAAGATTTCTTGGCCAGAAAAGATGGGTTCGCCTTCCGGTAAATTATTGTATTTGCGGATATCGGTCAGCGCGATTCTGTATTTTTTAGAAATGCCACTTAGGGTGTCATTTTTCTGAACTGTCACATAAATACCATCAACAGGCGGAATCTTGAGTTTTTGACCGACGGTTAAGCTATTGCCCGAAAGTTTGTTGACATATCGAACAGTGTCGGGGCTTAAGCCAAAGTCACGGGCAACGGTAGCTATCGATTCACCGGATTTTGAGTCATAAAAAATAGTTTCAATGCGAGTGTTGCGGGTAATGATAGTTTCGGTAGCACCGGTTTTGAATAAATAGTCGTTGTTGTCGCCAACGGTAGTGATTACTTCGTCGTAGATAACATCTTCATTAAAGAATCCAGCGGAGGCCAATTGGGCTACGGTTTTACTGCGGTGTTCACCGTTGGTGGCTCCGGTATTTTGTGGCAATGTTCCCACCAATACTACCCCGATTGCCAAAGCGACAATTGCCCAGTGACTACTGAAACTTTGCATAGATAATCTGGTTTGCCGAAAAGAAAAGTTGGGTTTGGTAAATTTCCGCGTTGTGCCAAAACCAAGACTTCGCAAAGAACGCTTTGCGGATTTAATACCAAATTCCGATGCCGAATTGGCAAGGATTTTAGGGACTAATTTTGTCCGTCTTTTCTTTAGTCTTTCTGATAGTCTGGCGAGACGGGATTTGTTGGGTTTACTAATGGCTGTTGTTTTTAATTAATAACGGAGCAAAACTTTCAACCAAAAAAGCTACCATATCGATAGCCCACGACCCTAAATAATTAAACAGAAAAAACAGTGTTTTGTCAATCCTGTTAGAAATCCAATGAGGCTCAATATGTAAGAGGTGCTTTTTATGCGAATGTCGCTTCGCTGTGTCTGAAAATTTTGAAACTGTCCGGATAAATTTCTAACGGGATTAATTCAATTTGCTTTATTTGGAAACCACTAAAATACTCAATGCTTTATCAAATTTTGTTGGACTGCCAGCCAAATCGTAGGCGACTAAATTGATAGTGACAACACCCGCTTGTTCGGGGGCGGGGAGAGTTCCTGTAAAGATGCTCGTTTTATGAAAGTCCTGCATTTCAAAGGTTTTTCCCTGTAATTCGGCGGTCATTCGGGAAGTGTTGAGTGAGGCAGGGACGAATAATCCAAAGCTATTTCCGGCGACTACTCTGGTCGGAGAAGTTTTAATATGAGAAAAATCTAGCTTGACTGGTTCTACTTTGACAGTAATCGTACATAGATTACTCACAATACTGATGACGCCTAAATCACTTTGGGCGATGGCTGCCAAAGTATGTTTTCCTCCGTAGAGTGGTTTTTCCAAAACAAAGCGGAAGTTTCCCTTGCTATCTGTGCGGGTGGTGGAGTTGGTGTTGCCGTTGTCGGTAATAAGAATTTTAGTGTTGGCGGGACCAGTGCCGGAAACTTCGGGATAGGGGTTGTTGGTAGTGCTTCCGTCGCTTGGTGCGACTAGAGTTGGGGTGGCGGGGATTAGGGCTTCTTTTAGGGAAAGATTCAGAGTTTGGGTTAGACTTCCGGAGATTATGATAATTGACACTTCTCCGATACTCTTGCCAGTAGTATAGGTAAATGTTGCGTTTCCAGAGCTGATGGTGGAAGTTTTAATACTGCCTCCACCAGAAACTAATTCAGCGGTAATTGGTATATCGGGGTTAGTGTTGGTGGCGTGGATAGTGGTGCTAGTTTTCCCATCGGCCGGCAGAACGGTTTGATCTACTTTTACAATCAAATTGGAACCGGCTAGGCGACTAACAGTTTCATTAACATAGCTAGCAAAAGCGACAAAAGTGAATCCAGCTTGGTTAAAAGCAACGAGTGAGCCGACTAATATCAGTAAAATTGTCCCGCCAGTAGCGAGGACAATAGTACGACGTGGAGAGGGTGGACGGACGGGAAGTGTTTTCATCTCTAATCCATTGTAATGACAATTCTAAACAATTGACAATTTTTTACGCTTCAGTTTTGTGATATATTGAGTGTGCTTTCAAAGCTTAGATTAGTTTAATTAGAATAATCATATGGTAAGAAGAAAAGAAGACGATATGCCAGTTCGTGAAGTTAGTATCCGAGTGGCAAAAAAGGCTCCCAAGATGGAGGCAGGAGAATTGACACCAAAACTTCGGCGTCCTCTTCCAGCTCGACGCAGAGGGGGCGTAGGTAAAACTATTATAGCAACTTTGGTGATTGTTGGGTTGCTCGCTGGTGGTTGGTTTGCGGCAAGGGCAGTGGTTGTAGGAACAGATTTGCTCAAGAGTGGAAAACCAAGTTGGTTGGCAACTTTGTTTAATATTAAAGTGACTCAACTGGTCGGTGAAGAAGACGGTCGGGTAAATATCTTGTTGCTCGGTATTCCGGGAGACCCGATGCATGATGGGCCGGAGTTGACTGATACGGTAATGTTGGCAAGCTACAACACAGTTGATAAGTATCTGCATATATTTTCATTGCCGCGTGACTTGCAGGTTAAAAGTGATGAGCTCGGTACAATGAAACTAAATTCAATCTTTAAAACTGGTCAAACAAAAAATAATGATGGGCCTGGTACGATTTTAAAAACGGTTGATAATCTGACTGGTTTGGCCACACCTTATTACATCAAGATTGATTTTACTGGCTTCAAACAACTGGTAGATGAATTGGGTGGAGTTAAGGTGGATGTGAAGAAAAACTTATTAGATTCTAAATATCCTGCCAATTCGGGTAATGGCTACCAGACGGTAGATATTAAAGCGGGTAGTTACACAATGGATGGCGAGATGGCGTTGAAGTATGCGCGTTCACGTGAAAGCACTTCTGATTTTGATCGCGCAAGAAGACAGCAAGATATTCTGATGGCAATGCGCGCTAAGGCGAGTGAACTGGATTTGTTGACTGCACCGGTCAAATTGTTTGCTATTAGCGACATCATCAAAGATCACTTGGCTACCAATCTAAACAAAGACGAGATGGTTCGCTTGATGCAGTTGGTGGCTGAATTTGATCCGACCAAGGTGACAAATAAAGTTGTGGACGAAGCGTCGGGTGTTGTTGTGGGTGGGAAGAATGAAGCAGGTTCGTATGTGCTGACACCCGTAGGAGGCGACTACAACAAGATTAAGGAATTTGTCGCAACTGCTATCACTCAAATTACAGCCGAGACAGAACCAGCGACCGAGACCGAAGTGACTCCTCTGAAGATTGAAGTTTTGAATGGTACCAATACCACTGGTCTGGCTGGTAAGGCAGCAGATAAACTGAAGACTGATGGTTATACCATTGTGAAAGTCGGCAACAATGCAACTAAGGGGATTACAGCCACGACGGTATATAGCAGTGAGACTGCTACGGCAAGTGCTGTACAAGCATTGGCGACTAAAGTCGGCGGAACCGTATCAACTGAAAAGATTATATTGCCAACTGGAATAGAAGCCCGGGTGGTGTTGGGGGCCAATTACCCAACTCAATAAATTTATGCTTGAAACAGCCCGTACTTGGTTGTGGACTAACCGCAAGGTTCTGATAACCACACTCCTCGTGTACGGGCTGTTGCATGGCTTGTTTTATCTGCCGCAATTTTTGTTGTGGTGGTCACTTGGGGTTTTGACGATACTTATTCTTGGGGTTTGGTGGATTAGTGGATTGGATAAAGATTGGCGCGGGTGGATATGGCTCTTGGATGAACTGGTTTGGATTATTATGGCGGGCGTCGGGTTTATTACTTTTAATTTGCTGGGTAGCTCATCTTTCCAAATCACCGCGGTGGTTATGTTTGTTGCAATGACGGCCCTTTTGATACTTTATGAAAGATATTTGGCGGAGGGAAGTTGGCCGATAAAATATTTCCCCCTGCTTGATTTTCTGGATTTGATGGCGTTCTTTTTCCTGACGGCAAGCTTACTTATGGCGGCTGATTTATACAGTTGGTCGTTAACAGTTTTGCTTATTGCGGTTTCGTTGGAAGTTTTACTGGCGGTTCAGCTAAGGTTCTGGCGAGAAAAAATCGTGGGCAAACGCAAATGGCTATACTCTGTTTTAACGATATTAGTTTTGCAGGAGGCGGTTTGGTTGACCAGTTTTTGGCATAGGGGTATTTTCCTGAAAACTTTTATGCTGGCAATGCTCTTTTATGTGTTGATTGATTTTGTTACTCACTATCAGAAGGGGACGCTGACGGTAAGGGTGGTTGTAGAATATGTGGGATTAGCAGTGCTTGTCTTGGCTTTAGTTTTTTTGATTGATTGGCTAGTGGTGTTGCAGTA
>CAYGIK010000030.1:0-5852 GCA_964350005.1 uncultured Candidatus Saccharibacteria bacterium | reverse complement strand
AATGTTCGACAATTAGATATCAATCCTGCTTCGCTCTAACGAGCTACGCAGGACGGGATTTCTGAAATTAAGGAATTCCGGAGTGCAGGGAGGGAACTAGCCCGAAGATCTGCCGACAACCTGCCTACGGCAGGCAGGCCTACTATGGTCTGTCTATCTAAGGTAAGGTGCCAATTCTAGCCTGCAAAGGAAAGATATATCATTTTATGAGCTCTTCCTGTGGGGAGAGTTTTTTGGAGGAAAAGATGAGGACGGCGGAATATGTGATGGTCGGACATCCAGATAAGATTTGTGACCAGATTGCGGATGCGATTTTGGAGGAGTTTTTGGTGCCTATCTTTAATATTAAAAATGGAAAGCGCCTCGCTGGTAGCGAGGCGCTTGGGGTGCAGATGATTACTTAAAACTGTGCGACGGCAATGTTGCCGAAGCGACTTTTGCGTTGAAGAAGGATTGTTTCCATTTCCTTCTCCGACAAATCAGTTCGTTTCTCTGATTGTCGAGTGTGGCGTTCAGAGAACCAGCCTCTGGTATTGAAAGTATCTATGTTGTTGGAAAAGTCGATATAATTCTCTTTCACACCATAGTCTTCCAATAAAAGAGCGATAAGTCTACCGTAGTCGAGGTAGATTTTCCCCTTCTCGTCATCTTTGGGATGGATGAGCTTGTTTAGTTTACTTGAAGGAATGTTGGGGTGTTGCTTGCGGACCAAGTCCAACAGATGCATAGCATCCTCGCTGTCCCATTCGTAAGGGGAGTCGGAAGGGCTGGCCACTCCACTGATACAGGGGCCAACGGCGACAAATAAATCCTTTGAACCTCCACATAGCGCGATGGTTTTTCCGATAATTCCGCCATCATGGTCGCTCTTGTATCCGACTTCTGATTTAACAGAGGCGTGAACAACAGCTACTGTTTTCCACTTGAGGTTGTGAAAAATTAGGTTAGCGCAATCCCATGTTCGGAGTGCCATTGTTATATGGCCTCTAAGTTCATTTGGTAGGTCGCCGTAGCAGGCGACGAAAGCATCAGCATCAACGGGGATTACTTTGCCAACATCCTTGATGTCGGGTATTGGATAGTGAATTGTGTCCGAGTTGGACACAGGTCGGGCAGACAATTCTCCAATTCTTGTCGAATGAATGTTTACTGGATAACAAATTATCTGGTCAGTTCCAAACATCTTTTGGAGTTTGGGGTCGCAGTCAGGGTCAGCACTGGGGATGCCAGGACTTTCCGAACCCAAACCCAAAAACGATTGGCCAACAAACCTAGCTTTGATTCCATTTCCAGAGAAAGCGTGGTCTGTCACGATAAGCGTTCGATATCCTGATGTTCCCACCAGAAACCTCCCCTCTATGATTTTAAGGATGCAGAGTACTTGGTTATGGTAGTGTTTTTATCTGGATTGGTCAAATTATCGAAAATATCTTCCAAAATCTTCTATCGGGGTGGGGATAACTAGCGGGTTAGTGGGTTAGCGGGTTAGAAAAGTGAGCCCGGGGAGCGGATAATAAATTTTTTATTTCAAAAGTGTTGTCGTGTAAAACATAAGTGGTGTACAATAAAACCATTGTGGATGTAAGTGGGGATAAGTGGAGGGAAAAGTGGATAACCTATTTATTGGCGAGTATAGGCATCAGTTAGATGACAAGGGCAGACTTGCCATTCCTTCCA
Organism: uncultured Candidatus Saccharibacteria bacterium; assembly: GCA_964350005.1. GTDB lineage: Bacteria > Patescibacteriota > Kazan-3B-28 > Kazan-3B-28 > Kazan-3B-28 > JAKLDB01. Next base: position 4,175 of record CAYGIK010000030.1, on the reverse strand, counting down.
AATTTCGCAGTCATTTGAAAAAAGGTGCAGTAGTGACGAAGGGGCTAGATGGTTGTTTGTTTCTTTATACGCCGGAAGAGTGGAGTAAGGTGGCAGCGAAATTAACGCAGATGCCATTTTCTCAAGGTAATGCACGCGCATTTGCACGATTGATGTTGGCGGGTGCGATGGCGGTTGATCTTGATTCGCAGGGTCGTATCAATTTACCAAAATATTTAATGCAGTATGCAGGGTTAAAAGGTATTTCGATAATTGCAGGACTTATGAATCGACTGGAATTCTGGAATGAGAAGAAGTGGGAAGAATACAAGAAAAAAACTGAAAAAGAATCAGAAAAAATGGCAGAAGAGTTATTTGTGTAACGAGTTACGAGTTACGAGTCGCGAGTAATGGGTGAAGAACAGTTTATTTGAAAAATATTTTGTGAGCGACCTCGAATTTACTTCGGGTCGTGAACTCCCTGAAAAAGGGAGGTAGCTCCGACAAGTCGGAGCGTCGGAAGGGGAAAAACCTAAATTGGCTTTGTCCCTCCGAGCGTAGCTTTGAGAGTAATCCATCGCCGGCAACTTGACACAATTAGTTATCTAGTCATTATCCGCAAACTTTTCACCTCCTAAAAAAGTTAGCGTCCAATTTTTTACCCAACCCCCTTGGGTTCACAATTCGACAACCTCCCATACCAAGTTGCCGGCGAAATTGAAAACTAATTAATGTCACGAGTAGAAAGTAGTTTGAAGTAAGTAGTTTGTAGCGAGTAGTAGATGTCGCTGTAGGCAACTACCAACATTCTTCATTCCCCTAGATACTAGTCGCTAGATGCTAGATACTAATTCATTACTCATTACCAATTTATATGTCCAGATTCCAACACACTCCGGTGTTGCTCGAGGAAGTTATCAAATTCCTTGATCCACAACCAGGGGAAATCTTCGTAGATGCAACCGTTGGACTGGGGGGCCACGCGCAGGCGCTAATTGAACGACTGGGCCCAGATGGAAAATTGATTGCAATTGATCAAGATGAACAGGCCTTACGCATCACGCACGAAAATCTTAGCCGTTTCGAAAAACGAATTATTCTGGTCCGCGGTAATTTCCGTGGTCTTATTCAATTGGTTCAGACAAACAATGGACCCAAAAATGTTGATGGAATACTTTTCGACCTCGGTGTCTCGTCTCTTCAGCTAGAGAACGGACAGCGGGGCTTTTCGTTTTTGCACAATGCCCCTTTAGATATGAGAATGGACACGACCGACGGTGGGAAAACTGCCGCGGATATCGTGAACCGAGCCAACTTTAATGAATTGGTAAAAATTCTAAAAGAATATGGTGAAGAGCCGAAGGCGGAAATAATTGCCAAAAGAATTCTGGAGTTTAGGAAAAAACAGCCAATCAAAACAACTTTCGATTTAGTTGAAATTGTGGGCGGCCCTCCTTCGCCTCGCTACGGACGGGCAGGTGGGATTCATCCTGCGACTAGAGTGTTCCAAGCTCTGCGGATTGCTGCCAACGAAGAATTGCAAAGTTTGCAGGAAGCTCTGCCTCAAGCTGTTGAACTGCTGGCGCCGGGCGGAAGATTGGCGGTTATCTCATTTCATTCACTAGAAGATAGAATCGTTAAAAACTTTTTGAAAGCACAAGCCACTGGGGGGAGAATCAAGCTCCTCTCCAAGAAGGCCATCGCGCCTTCTTGGCAGGAGCGGAAACGCAATCCACGCGCTCGTAGCGGGAAACTCAGGGTTGCAATGAAGATTTAGAAATGAAAAAAAGATTCAGCTACAAACTGCCTCAAGTCAATTTAGCCCGTCGGTTCAATTTACAGCCGAAGTCGGCTACATATTTGATAATTGGGCTATTCTTTCTAATCGGTGGTGTTTATTTTGTGGTAGTGAATGTGGTTTCTAACAAAGGAACGGAATTACGCTTGCTGGAAGTTTCTAATAAAGGTATGGAAGCGGAAAATCAGAGACTTGAGGTGGAGGCGGCGCGATTGAAGTCTTTGCAAGTCATTGATGAAGGTGCGAGCAGAAAAGTAGAAGTGGGTGATCCTGATAAGACTACGACCAATACAACGACGAACACTACAACTGGTGTGACGACGCAGGGTGAGACTCAAAAACTAATTGTCGTAGTACCGAAATTAGTGCCGTCAAAGCAATACACTTATTTGCCGAGTTACAGCGCATTGGCGCAGAGGTAAAAGCATTGGGGGCAGTCAAAAATTAAAAATGAAAAATTTTGGTAGCCCTTCGGGCTATTTTTAGTATAGGAAAAATGGATTCCCGCCTGCGCGGGAATGACAGAAAGAAAAAGGGCAGAATGCCCTTCCAGAACCTATCACTTGCCACCTGTCACTTATCACTATTTATTCGTAGGTCCATTGGGCTATCAGCTATAATGGGGAGGTATGTTGGATAGAGTCACGACACTACAATTTGAACAGCGATATCGAATCGGGATGATTGCGGGAATTTTTGCTATAGCATTTCTCTCACTGGTTTCAATGCTCTTTCAGCGACAGGTTATTCAATATCGTCATTATTCCCAAATGGCAGAACAGCAGCATGTTAGTAGTAAGATTGTACCAGCTCAACGGGGCAAAATATTAGTGAAGGATAGTGATGGCGAATTATATCCTTTGGGGACTAATGTAACTTTGTTCTCGCTGACTGTTGTGCCATCGCAAATAAAACGGCCGGAGTTGGTCGCCAGTAAGTTGATGCCGTTTTTGTCTGGTGCGGGAATTGAAGAAAGTGGCTTGATTACCAAACTTTCGTCCAAATCAAAGTATCTTCCGCCTTTAAAACGAAAGATAGAGGAAAAAGAAGCACAGCAAATTGCCGATTTGGATTTGACGGGTGTATATCTTACTCCGGAGCTGTATCGTTATTATCCCGAAACGACAATGGCAGCGCAGGCGCTGGGGTTTGTTAATCGCGACGGCAAGGGGCAGTACGGTGTGGAAGGATATTTGGACAAACAACTTGGAGGCAAGGCGGGTTTGCTTGAAGCAGAGCAGGATGTGTTTGGTCAGCAGATTGCGTTGGGGAAAAGACAGAATGTTGACCCTGAAAATGGTTTGGATATTGTGCTGACAATTGATAGAGCGATTCAATATCGGGTGGAAAAGGCACTGAAAGAAGCGGTAGAAAAACATAAAGCGGACAAGGGGAGTGTGATAGTGATGGACCCGAAAACGGGAAAAATTATTGCAATGGCGCAATACCCCAACTTTAATCCGAACAATTACAACACAGAGGTGCTGGAGCTATTCAATAATATGAATGCTTCGCAGGTGTACGAGCCGGGTTCGGTATTTAAAGTAATTACAATGGCGGCGGGAATCGATGCTGGAGTGGTGGCGCCCAGTACTACTTATACTGATCCTGGAGAGGTTAAAATTAGCGACAGGACAATTAGAAATTCGGATAAGGTTTCGCACGGAGTTCAGACAATGACGCAGGTGCTGGAAAAATCGCTTAACACTGGCATGATTTTTGTAGTGCAAAAATTGGGCAAGACAGCGTTTCGTAAATATTTGGAACAATTCGGTTTTCTTGCGCCTACCGGCGTGGAAATAGCGGGAGAAGTAGCGGCTCACATTAAACAGCTCCGAAATTGGGGTGATGTTGATTTGGCGACAATGTCTTTTGGTCAGGGGATTGCGATTACGCCGATTCAGATGCTCTCTGCAGTCGGTGCGATTGCTAATGATGGCAAGTTGATGCAACCGCATATTGTAGATAAGATTTTGTATCCATCGGGTGCGGTTAGCATTGGACCAGATGCGAAAGGACAGGCGATTTCGGCGCAGACCGCGCAACTGATTTCGGCAATGATGGTGGGGGTAGTGGAACGCGGTCACGGTCAAAAAGCGGGAGTAAGGGGATATTATATTGCGGGAAAAACAGGAACTGCGCAGATTCCAAATCCTAAAACTGGGGGATATATTGCGGAAGGAGTCGGTTCGACTATTGGTACTTTTGTAGGGTTTGGGCCAGTGGAAAATCCAAAATTTGTGATGATTACGAGAATAGATAGGCCAAGGGATGTAGTTTATGCAGAAAGCTCGGCGGCGCCATTGTTTGGGAAGATTGCGAAGTTTTTGCTCGACTATTGGCGCATCCCCCCAACTCGGTAGCGTTTTTCTTGTTATTGTTTATTTTTTGTCATTCC
>CAYGIK010000029.1:0-5866 GCA_964350005.1 uncultured Candidatus Saccharibacteria bacterium | reverse complement strand
TGAAAGAAATTCAAAATACTTTCACCAACTTTCGGCCCCACCCCGTCAATTTCAATCCAATCTTCTCTCCATGCGTGTTTTACCGCCTCGAGTGTACCGAAAGAGTTAGCCACATCCCGCGCTGTTTGCGCTCCTACATGCAAAATACCTAGAGCATAAATAAATCTGTCTAAACTAACCTCTTTTGCTTCGCTAATCGCCTGCACCACATTTTTTGCGCTTTTTTCGGCAAATCTTTCCAATGGTTCAATGTCCCCTTCTTTAAGAGTGAAGAAGTCTGCAGGATCACGCACTAATCCTTCTTTGAAAAGTTGTTCAATAATTTTTTCACCAAGTCCTTCAATATCAAAAGCATCACGCGAAACAAAGTGCTGAAGTTTGCGCAATTGCACCACAAAACAATTTTTATTTACACATTTGTGCGCCGCTTTGCCCTCTACTCGCACCACTTTCCCTCCGCAAATCGGACATTTGTCAGGCATTTTGAATTGTTTTGCTGATTTCAATCGTTTCGATTTCACCGCTTCAACAACTTCAGGAATAACATCTCCCGCTTTTTGCACCACCACCGTGTCCCCTATCCGCACATCTTTTCTTAAGATTTCATCTTCATTGTGCAAAGTTGCACGACTAACCGTACTACCCGCCAATTTTACAGGCTCCAACACCGCAACCGGTGTCAGTGTCCCCTGCCGCCCCACCTGCACTATGATATCCAAAATCTTAGTTTGCTTTTGTTCCGCAGGAAATTTATACGCGATTGCCCAGCGCGGTGATTTGGCAGTTGTACCCAAAACCCCTCGTTGGCGCATCTCATTTATCTTCACCACTATCCCATCCACTTCATAAGGCAAGGTTTCACGCTTAGTCGTCCAAACTTTAATAAACTCACCCACCTCACCAATACTGTGGGCCAATTTGTGTTCCGGGTTTACCGAAAACCCCAGCTCTTCCAACACACCCAAAACTTCTGTTTGAGTTTTTGGCTCAATATCTCCCTCAATGTCATAAACAAAGCTTCGCAAAAAACGCCCTGACGCAACTTTGGGATCGAGCTGTCTTACTGTACCTGCCGCTAAGTTGCGCGGATTGGCATACGCTTGTCCGCCTGATTTCTTTTGCTGTTCATTTATTTTTTCAAAATCTTTTTTGCTAATATAAATTTCACCCGAAACAATAATATCCACCGCTCTGTGTAGTTTTAGTGGGATTCCTCGCACTGTTTTTACCGTATGCGTCACATTCTCACCCGTTACACCATCACCTCGTGTTGCCGCCGTCACCAACAATCCTTTTTTGTAAGTCAGCACCATTTGCAAACCATCAATTTTGAGTTCACAAACATAATCAAAGTGTTCATCCAAAATCTTTTTAGCTTTGGTTTGGAATTCTTCCACTTCCTCAATCAAAAAAGCATCATCCAAACTCAATCTCTGTCGATTGTGTTTAATTTCGGCAAAATCGCCCGAAACCTTGTTCCCCACCCGCTGGGTCGGTGAATCAGGTGTTATGAGGTCAGGATACTGCCCTTCCAGCTCCACCAGTCGCCTATACATCTTGTCATACTCGGCATCGCTGATTTTGGGCTTATCCAACACATAATAGAGATGAGCATGATGATTCAGCTCCTCCCTTAGTTTCCCCACCTCACGACGAATCCCAGCCTTAGTAGCCATCTCTCCTATTATAGAGGATTTTGGTCGTCTTGGCGGGGTTTGATTTCAATTTCCTTTGGTTGTTGTTGGGCCTTCTCCAACGCTTCTTTGAACGAACTTGGCTCACTCTTCAAGTCTTCCTCTAATGTCTTCGCAATTTCTTCTCTTTGCTTCGGATCAAATTTCTCCTGCTTTTTGCGTTCGATATTAGAAATCAAACTTTTTAGTCCCGTAATATTTGGCATTTTGGCTGCAGGTCTAATTGGTGCACTATTATTACTGAAATTGCCACCAGTTTTTATTGGCTGACCGGAAGGCCGAGTAGTTTGATTTGGCCGAGCAATAGCCCCTGTCTGCAAAGTACGAATGCCCTCCTCCACACTAGCCGCACTGGCAGAGTATTTCTTGCGTGACAATTCAATAACCTTCGCTTTATTAATATTCTTATCCGCACTTGGAGGAAGTGTACCCGCGGAAAACGCATTAGCGGTAAGCCCGTCAATCGACAGCTTCACATAAATATTAAACACATCCAAGTTCGCCAAATCCTGCTCGGTAAACACGGGCGCAAATTCTTTTGTCAGAAACGCCGCATCATCCGAACCCACACGAAAAGCGATAAGTGTACCCACATTGCCAAAGACTGCCTTGCCGACCGCCTCAGACAGCTGAGCGGTATACTGGTGCGCCATCGTCAAACTCAAGCCATATTTTCTCGCCTCGGACAAAATGGTCGCAAATGAATCGGTAGCAAAGTTCTGGAACTCATCTACATACAAATAGAAATCTTTTCGACTGGCTTCCGATGCATCCGCTCGGCTCATTGCCGCCAACTGCAATTTAGTAATAATCAAAGCACCCAAAAGCGCAGCGTTATCTTCACCAATCAAACCCTTAGACAATTTCACCAACATAATTCTGCCGTCGTCCATAAGATTACGCATATTGATGGAGCTCTTTGGCTGACCAACAATGTTGCGGATAATATCAGACGAAAGAAACTGTCCGACTTTATTTAAAATAGGAGAAATAGTTTCGTTGCGCTGGCGCTGGTCCAGTTTGTTGTATTCGGTAATCCAACGATTCTTAATAATCGGGTCTTGAACTTTTGAAATAACATCTTCCCTGAATGCATCATCCACAAATAATCTCGGAACCATAACAAGAGTCGCACCTGGATAATCAAGCAATGCTAAAATAGCTGACGCCAACCAATATTCCAAACGGGGACCCCACGATTCACCGAATATTTTTTTAAATACCCCAACCACGCCCGATACTGTCACCAATTTATAGCGCGGGTCTTCGACTTCCAAGATATTAAAACCAATCGGATAATCTTTATCACTCGGGTCAAACACAATTACATCTTCAACTCTTTTGTCAGGAATTCGCTCCAAAACATAATCAACATATTCACCGTGCGGATCCACCACTGCCACACCTCGATCTTCGGTAATGTCATCAATCGCCATGTTCTGTAAAAGCGTGGATTTACCGGTACCGCTTTTTCCGATTACATACACATGCCGTCTACGGTCATTTATTTTAATTCCAAATTTTTCCTGACTGCCTCTAAAATTAGTGACACCAAGATTGGTCAAGAGCTCCGCCGCTGTCTCATCCGCCAACGGCAAATTAGCAGGTGGTTCACCCTTTTTGGCACCCGCCCAAACCAAATGAGGTGTACTAACTGATTTGTTCGGCAAGTGATAAATACTGGCTAATTCCGTCACATTTAATACAAATCCAACTTTCGGAAATATTCGTTGAATATAACGCTGAAGTATTTGCGCACCCGGAACTAGTTCAGCTACTGCCGTGAATCCGTTTAGATTGGTGGTGTTGAACTGTTTAAATGAACCTACTACCAAATCAAGTTTCTGCTGAGCAGCCGGCGGAGTTTCATCTACCGCTATAATTCGAATCATTGTTTGGAAACCTAACTTAGTGCTTTTCTCCTCGATTTTTTTAAGCGCATCTTCCACCCCCGGCGCCAGTTCTATCTTTTTATCAGGTGTTGGTGCGGAAGTAGCCGGTCCACCCGCCATTGCCGTCTTAAACACATCAGATGCCAATCCGCCAAGACTCTTCGCCAAAGTTGCACCAAAACCCTTGCGTCCAGATTTTATTGCTGTAATGTAGTTAATCGCACGATTGCGCCAACTGTCATTTTCTGGACGAATCAAAACCTGTATCCAAATTTGCGACTTACCCTGTAGCTTACTTAATGTCGCAGTAATGGCCGCAAGCGGATCAACTTCAAAACTGTCAAAACTTTTTATTGGGAAAATATCTTCGCGCACCAACTGCAAATCGGTTGATGCCATTGCCATATTACTACCCAATTTATTTACATCCGTATAATCTTTAAATTCGCTAATCGTCACACCTGGATACTGTGCGTAAATTTGTCCCTCAACATAACCTTGTAAGTGTTTTGGAGTCCAGACAAAAAAGCGAATCGATTTTTCTTTCGCCTGCATTTCAAAACTAATATGTTCCTGCACTCCCCCGCTCTTCATCGTCCGATAAATCCCGTGCAGGCTTGCAAACATCAGTTCCGCTGCCAGCGGAGTAATCTCGTTTTCCTTAGGCACCTCAACTGCCAACAGCACTCCTTCACGACCTTCAACTGACTTTGTAGTAATGCTTTCGCTTACACTAATTGGCGTATTCGGGTTCACTGGTTCTTCTAACGCCGTTTGTTTAACAACTCTCCCCTTCTGGCGCACCCAAATAATTAGTGCAAAAAAAACCAGCCAACCCACGACTAGCAATCCCAATCCTACAAGACTGAAGGAGTTATCCAGCATATTTATCCAAAATTTGTTAAATTATTTCAGCTGTTCGGCCAAAATGTAACTGCCCTTATCAACTTTCTTGAACAATTTCTTATTCTGTAAGTTAGCAATTACCGTATTCCGTTTCACTTGTCTGTCTTTCAAAACCGCGTCAATTATCTCTTCTGTGGTAAGCGGTCTGTTCTCACGCTTCATAATTTTTACAATAACATCCACAACCACTCCCGGCTGATACCCCTGTTCTTTCAAAGCGTAAATCCCTCTGCCCACCAGCACAAATCGATTGTCGCCAATCAATTCATTATGAACCGTTCTACTTAAAACCACCTTGCTAGAAAATGTTTGATTAATCGCATCAGTAATTTCGCGAAAATGCATCGGCTTGCCCATTTTCTGCAGTATCAAAAATATTTTGTCTCGAATTCTCTTTGGTACTACTGTCGGCCACACGGTAAGTCCCCAATCTCCATTCTCTGTTTGCGCTAATTTTGCACCCACTAATAAGATTCCGTGAACAATACTCGGGGTTAATTTTCCGCTATTTTCAGCATAAATCGAACTCTTGGTCAGTTCTTCCCACAAAGTTTCCTCTTTGACTGACTTACCCAACCCCAATAATATCTTTTCTAATTCAATAAGAACTTTATTCGCCAATCCCGTTGGCGCACTTTTCTTCGCCCAACCAGTACGCAAATTATCTTCCCTCACTAGGCTTACAACATTGCTGTCCAATGCCATAGTTAAACGCAAAGCGTTCAATTCCGCCTCGTGTCTTTGATCAGCTTCAATTTTGAAATAATTCGCCAAACCTTCCAGCGCAACTACTCCACCCATTTCAATCAAATAACTGTTCACTATCTTAAGTAGCTTCGCCAAATCCTTTGTTGGCTTCTCGGCTAATTTCTTAATTGCAGAATTTTCGATTTGACGGGCTCTTTCGCGCGTTACACCAAACCTAGAACCAATAGCCTCTAAAGTCATTTTATTGCCGTCCTCAAGACCAAATCGTCCAAGCAAAACTTCCCGCTCACGATCTTTGAGCGAATTAACAGCGCCAATTATGACCACCAAAGGGTCCAACGCTTCGCGGGTCTTTTCTTCCTGTTCCACCATAATAGATTTAATAACGGAACTGGAATCCCCCTGATTTTGATTCATTTCCTCCATTGGGTTTCTCCTTTAACCCCCTTACTCGCCTTGATTATATCATACAACGCTTTTTTTGTCAACGGTCAATAGATTTTTTGACTTATGTGGATAAGTCAAAAAACCCGCTCTCAGAGAGCAAATATGGAATACAGGATAAAAAAACTTGTTCCCGTCAACCCCCATCGACCAAATTACCCCCTTCTTTCATCCGCCATTGGAGCTTGAGCGTACTGAATCCCCAAAATCCCTCCAATCAGC
>CAYGIK010000028.1:0-7169 GCA_964350005.1 uncultured Candidatus Saccharibacteria bacterium | reverse complement strand
GAACCCTTCTAGTCCCCCCAACCGTGCCAAATTTTTTATTAATTGGGCCCGCTGATTGGGGGGGCTTTTTTGTCCCCCAAGAGAATTCAAAAAATCAACCATTGGAGGGCTTTTCGTGCCCAAATCTATAAATAGACAAATAGTTAAATAGTTAAATAGACTAATAGATCAATAGCCGATAAAATGCCGATTGGGGAGACGACTATTTCATATTTCGGCACTTTCTACACCCATCTTTAATTACCAATATATAATGCGATCGCACTCCTAATTGGTAAAAACGCCCTTCAGTGTTACCTCCTGCCAGATATTAAATACTAAATATCCCCTAGATACTAGATACTAAATACTAGATACTAGTAGTATGTTTGGGAACGGATATTTACCGGGGATTGGAATTGCGACCGCAATGACACTAATTGCGTGGCTTTTGGTATTGTTTTACTTTGATCCCACTACTTCTGGCACAATCGGAATTGTTTTATTTTTTGTTAGTTTCACCGTCACCCTTATCGGTGTGCTGATTCTGCTGTTCAGCTATATACGATATAGATTTTCTTTCCCCATCTCCCTTAGCGTCACCCTTCGCCAAGTCTCCTTGCTGGGACTGGGAGGGTCGGGTATCCTGTTGTTATCAGCTCTAGATAAGCTAAATTGGTGGAATGGGATCGCCATTGTTGTGACCGGTCTCGTCGTGGAATCCTTTTATTTAGTAAAAACCGACTAACCCCCACCTTTTTGTCATCCTCGGGCTTGACCCGGGGATCCAGACAGAAAAAGAAAAAATATTTTTGTTCTTTTCTGGATTCTCCGATCAAGTCGGAGAATGACGGAGGATAAGAGAAGGTGACAAAGAAATATAATGCGCGAAAAATTCCAAAAAATTATTGATGTTGCAAGGTCTGAAATCAGTTCGGCTAAACCCGAACAATATGAAGAATTGCGGATAAAATATCTCGGACGAAAAGCCGAGTTGAGTTTATTACTGCGCGAAATTGCCTCTTTGTCTTTGGAAGAAAAAATCGAATTAGGAAGTTTCGGTAACCAAGTAAAGTTAGAAATTACCGAACTTTTAGAACAACTAAAACAAACTCCGACTGAAAGTAAATTAAAGAATTTTGATCCAACCATTCCGGGCGTTGTTCAAGAACTTGGCCATCTGCATCCGATTACCCAAATGACTAGTCGTCTGATTGATGTATTTAAAGGGCTTGGATTCAGTGTGGCAGTTGGTCCGGAGGTGGAATTGGAAAAATATAATTTCGATATGTTGAATATTCCGGCCGACCATCCTTCTCGTGATCAATGGGATACTTTTTGGGTTCGTCAGCAGGAAGGACGGGATGACAACACTCTTCTGCGCACTCACACCTCGCCAGTACAGATTAGATATATGCTGGAACACAAACCACCCTTGCGGATAATTGTGCCCGGCCGAACTTTTCGTTATGAAGCTGAGGATGCTACTCATGGTTCGGTCTTCTACCAAATAGAAGGACTGGTGGTGGACGAAGGAATCACAGTTGCCAATTTGAAAGGAGTGCTCCAAACAATGATGCAGGAAATTGTTGGATCGGAAGTAAAAATCCGTCTTCGCCCCAGCTTCTTCCCGTTCACCGAGCCAAGTTTTGAAATGGACGCGTGGTTTCAAGGGCATTGGCTGGAAATGATGGGTTGCGGTATGGTCAACCCGATAGTTCTAAAAAACTGCGGTATCGATCCGCAAAAATATTCAGGCTTTGCTTTTGGTGGAGGAATTGACCGATTGGTGATGCTAAAGCACAACATCAAAGATATTCGTCATTTCCTTTCTGGTAATTTAGACTTCCTAGAACAATTCTAATGAAATTTTCATATAATCATCTAAAGAAGCTTCTGAAATTCAAGAAAACCCCGCAAGAAATTGCGGAGCTGATTGAATTACATATTACCGAAGTGGAGTCCATCATTACTAACGCAAGTTTTACCAAGGTGGTGGTCGGAGAGATTTTGGAAATCCGTAATCACCCCAATGCTAATAAACTTCATCTAACCAAAGTAGATATCGGTACAGAAACGCTAAATATTGTTTGTGGTGCAAGCAACATCGCAGTCGGGCAAAAAGTTCCTGTTGCTTTAGTTGGTGCGATCCTACCGGGAGGGCTTGAAATAAAAGAAGCGGTAATTCGCGGAGAAAAATCTTTCGGCATGATTTGTAGCGAAATAGAACTGGGACTCTCGGAAAAGTCTGACGGAATTTTGGTACTAAAAACATCTGCCGTTCCAGGCACGCCGGTGGAAGAAATTCTGGAAACTAGCGCAGACACAATTATCGAACCAAAAATTCTCTCCAATCGTCCCGACCTAATGTCCTATGTCGGTATGGCAAGAGAATTGGCGGCAGTTCTGAATATCGATTTCAAATCAGATATTGATATCAACTTCATCGAATCCAAAACAAAAACTATGACTGCATTGAAGATAAAAGTTGAAGATAATAAACTTTGCCCAAGATATTTGGGACGAGTGGTCAAAAATATCACAGTAAAGCCTTCGCCGAAGTGGATACAGAATATTCTGAATTCCTCCGGCTTGCGTCCGGTCAACAATATCGTAGACATCGCTAATTATGTAATGCTAGAAATGGGAAATCCAATACACACTTTTGATCACGCCAAAGTGGGGGAGAAGGAAGTGAAAGTACGCCTCGCCCAAAACGATGAAACATTATTAGGATTAGATGGAATTGAAAGAAAATTAGATAACAAAACTTTAGTTATTGCGGACAGTAGCAGACCAATCGCTATTGCCGGAATCATCGGGGGAGAGGAGAGCGGGGTAGGAGAATCCACAAAAGATCTTGTAATTGAAGTAGCTTCCTTCGACAAGGTTTCGGTAAGACAAACTTCTAAAAGATTGGGGATTGTCACTGACGCAAAATTTCGTTTTGAGAGGGGGGTGGACTCGTTGTCTCTTGAAACTGCTTTAGCGCGGGTGCTAAACTTGCTACAAACAGAGTGCCCCGACTGTGAGATTTTGGCGGACAATATTGATGTAAGAGGGAAACTTCCTTCAGAATTTTCACTACTTAGAGTATCAACAGATGCGATAAACAAACTGCTCGGCATTACCATATCTGGTCAGCAAATGGCGGGTATTTTGAAGCGGTTAGATCTGCCGACCGAAATTCGTCGCAACGATTTGGTGGTAAAAATTCCAAGTTACCGCAGGGACATTGTTGGGATGAATGATATTGCCGAAGAAATTCTGCGGATTTTTGGTACTGATCAAATCCCCTACCAAATGCCAAAAATTATCACTACACCATTTGAAATGCCTGAGATTGAACAGCAAAAAATCCGCATTAGGGAAATAATAGTAAGACTTGGATTTACGGAAGTTTATACTCATCCGTTTGATAATGTATTACAGGAACACAAAGTAAAATTGGAAAATCCTCTAAATGAGCAGTGGACATACTTGGTAAATACTTTAAATACCAACCTAATTGCGCTAGACATCAACAGACCGAGTTATAAAATATTTGAACTCGCTACGACTTTTCACAACTATCATAACAACCCCTTGCCGGTAGAAGAACAGCAGTTGGCGGGACTAGTCAAGGGTAAAGATGCTTATCGTATTGCTCGGGGCGTAGTCGATAAGTTGGTTGCTGAACTTGGTTTGGATGTGCGAGTAACAGAATTTATCAATTACTCTGGTTTACTAATTCAACTGCCCAACAAAGAAACAGTTGTTGGAAATATTTTAGCGTTGGATGAAAATCGAGCTGAATTCACTTTTGAGGTTAGTCGAGTTTTACCATACATTGCATCGGAAAAACAATTTGTTGAATTGAATAAATTTCCAAGCATAAAAATGGATATGGCGTTTGTTGTTGCATCGGAAGTGAGAATAGGCGAGATGCAAAAAACAATTCAGGAAATCGATAAACTTGTTTCCAAAGTTGAGTTGTTTGATGTATTTGAACTTGCAAAAAATAAAGGCAGGTCAATCGCTTTCCACATCGAACTTCGGGCAGAGAATAGAACTCTCACCAGCGCAGAGAGAGATAAGATTTACACTCGTATTGTCGAAGCGGTAAAAACCCAATTCGGAGCCCAACTCCGCGACTAGATTTCCCCTTGTTTTACCCCTGAAAATCAGCTACAATTTAGGTGCTGAATAACTACCCCAGCTAGTCCTCTAGTTGATTAGTATTTTGCCTCTAATCTCTACTCTCTCGTCTCTACGCTCTATGCCCAATGATAAAAAAACCAGTTCCTACGGTGCTAAAGACATTCAGGTCCTAGAGGGCCTAGAACCTGTCAGAAAGCGTCCGGGTATGTACATCGGCTCTACTAGCGTGGAAGGGCTTCATCATTTGATTTGGGAGGTTGTGGACAACTCTATTGATGAGGCAATGGCCGGTCACGGCACAATGGTGGATGTTATTTTACATAAAGGCGGAAAAGTGACGATATCGGATGATGGTCGCGGTATTCCTGTAGAAAAACATCCACAAACTAAAAAATCCACTCTCGAAACAGTGCTGACTACGCTTCATGCGGGAGGTAAATTCGGCGGTGCGGGCTATAAAGTTTCAGGTGGTCTGCATGGTGTCGGTGTATCCGTTGTGAACGCTCTTTCTGACTGGATGCGAGTGGAAGTGACTCGCGACGGAAAAACTCACGCGCAGGAATATTCGCAGGGCAAAGCCAAAACGCCAGTCAAACTTATCGATTCCAAAGCCAAAGGACACGGCACTAAAGTAAGTTTTCATGCAGACAAAACAATTTTTGAAGACAGCGAAAGCTACGATTGGAAAACCGTTTTAGAACATTTGAAACAACAAGCCTATCTTACAAAGGGTGTTTTGGTAAAAGTCAGCAATGAAAACACAGGCGAATCACAAGAATTCAAGTTTGACGGAGGCGTACAGTCCTATGTTGAAGATTTAAATAAAAGCAAAACTTCATTATTTACTCCGCCTTTTTATGTAGATAAAGAACGCAGTGATGTTCAAGTTGAAATCGCAATTCAATACACGGAGGATTTCAACGAAACCTTAAAAGCATTTGCAAACAACATTTACAATCCCGAAGGTGGTACTCATGTGATTGGATTTCGCACAGCGCTTACCCGCGTATTAAACAATTATGGTAAAAAAGCGGGGCTTATCAAAAACGGCAATGAAGCGCTTTCAGGTGAAGATGTTCGCGAAGGTTTGACCGCGGTCATTTCTGTCAAACTTGCTAACCCACAGTTTGAAGGACAAACCAAGGCCAAATTAGGGAACACAAATGTACGCACCGCTGTGGATGCTGTGATGTCGGATTATTTCGGGAATTATCTAGAAGAACATCCTACTGAAGCTCGTCGGATTATCAGCAAGACCATGTTGGCAGCTCGAGCCCGTCTGGCAGCCCGTCAGGCGCGTGAAACAGTGCTTAGAAAGGGGATTCTGGAAGGAATGACTTTACCGGGTAAACTTGCCGATTGTTCCGAACGAGATGCATCAAAATCAGAAATATTCATAGTGGAAGGTGAATCCGCAGGAGGTTCTGCTAAACAGGGACGAGATCGCCAATTTCAAGCAATTCTTCCTTTGCGCGGAAAAATTTTGAATGTAGAAAAAGCTCGATTGGATAGAATGTTGTCATCCGAAGAAATCAAAGTTTTGATTATTGCTTTGGGCGCGGGCATCGCTGAACAATTTGATGCCGACAAGATTCGTTATCACCGCGTCATCATAATGACCGATGCTGATGTTGACGGCGCACACATTCGCACACTGCTTTTGACATTCTTCTATCGTTATATGCGCGCAATCATCGACCGCGGGTATCTTTACATCGGTCAACCACCGTTATATCAACTGAAACTCGGCAAAGAAGTTCGCTGGGTTTATTCGGATGCCCAAAAGGATGAAGCAATAAAAGAGATGCTCGCAAATGCCGCTTCTAGGAAAAAAGATAAAAAAGATACTGCTTCAAATTCCTCTGTCATTCCCGCGTCCTCTTCTGTCATTCCCGCGGAGGCGGGAATCCAGACCGAAACAGAAATAACTGAATCCACTAAAACAGTTTCTATTCAGCGCTACAAAGGTCTTGGAGAGATGAATCCCGGTCAACTTTGGGAAACCACCATGGACCCAACAGTTCGCATTATTCATCGTGTCACTATTGATGACGCTACTATGGCGGACGAAATGTTTTCAACTTTGATGGGTGACAATGTTGCTCCCCGCAAGAAATTCATCGAAGACAACGCCCAGTTTGTGCAGAATTTGGACGTTTAGAGAAGAGAGACGAGAGAGTAGAGATTAGAGAACGGTGAATAATGAATCAGCTCTGGGAGCTGTTTTTTCTTTTGTAGTATTATAGTAGGGTAGCGTCTGGGAGGGCGCATGTGGGGGTTGAGGTTATTTACGTAAATATTTTTGGGAGGTTTATGAGCAATCCACTTGCTTGGATTACTGTTGATCTAAAAGCGATTGATTTCAATATCAAGCAATTTAGGCGCCTCCTAAAACCGGAAACAAAAATTATGGCAGTTGTAAAAGCCAATGCTTACGGGCACGGGCTTTTTGAAGTTGCAAAACAATCAATTCGGTCGGGTGCGGATTATTTGGGAGTGATTACCGCTGACGAAGCGTTAGAATTGCGCAAGAAAGGAATTATTCAACCAATTGTAGTTTTAGGAGCGGTTGCAAAAGATAATATCGGTTCTCTGATTCGCAACAAAATCGGTTTGAGTGTTTACAACGAAGAAAGTTATCGCACAATTGCTCGCATCGCGGATATTACCAATCGCAAAGCAATCGTTCATGTGAAATTGGATAGCGGTATCAATCGGTTGGGCTTTAATAACATTGAAGAGATTCTTCGGATTATAAAATTAATTTCCGCAAAAACTCGTCAATTTGAATTAGAAGGATTATATTCACATCTTGCCAGCGTGGAAGAATTGAATCAAAGCTACACCAACGACCAGATTCTGGCGTTTGAAAGACTGCTGACCAAACTTGAAAAACTGGAAATCAAAATTCCAATTATCTCTATTGCCTCTTCTGCCGCCGCAATTATGGTGCCAAATTCCAGATTCAACTGTGTTCGCATTGGAATTTCTCTTTACGGCATCTGGCCCTCTCGCGGAGTAGAGTTGTGGTGCAAGCGCAGTAAAAAAAC
>CAYGIK010000027.1:0-7736 GCA_964350005.1 uncultured Candidatus Saccharibacteria bacterium | reverse complement strand
AAGTTCTCGGTGTAACGAGTAGTTCGTTTTACCACAGGGGCTTGGATGGGGAAGGTGGCATCGAATGTTTCGCCCGTCGTTAAGTTCGTTGGCAAACTTATTCTCGCAACCCGATTGTTATAGGGCCAATCTTTGTGGGCAAATCGGGATTGCCGGTCGCGGGGTCGGTCAGTACCAATATGCAACGGTTGGAGCAAATAATCCCACTGGGTCATTCCGGCATTCTTGAACTTAATGGTAATGTTGGCTGACTTACCGCTGGCAACCGTTACACTGATTGTTTTTTGAATAATCTGTGCTCGCAGATTCACTGCTCCGGCAGAGGCATACAAAAATATCGGCAACGGTTTAGTCAACATTTGGTTAGTAGGTCCTTGAACTTGCAATGTCGCCTCGCCCGGGAATAATGTTTTTGCTGAAATAACATACCGAGCAGCCTCTAATGGAGCTCCCTCCGCGGCAACGGTTGCCATTTTTAACATAGCACTATCAGCTATTAACAATGTGTCTCCAGATTTCATTATGATTTTAAAGTTGGGAGGAAAGTTGTATCCGTACAGCACAATAGGCGTATCGCGATAAGCGGGTATCATCTTGGGTACATAGTCGGTTAATCTAAATTCCGCCAGAGGCTTGGGCTTCTCGGGTAACGGTACAATTGGAGTAATCGGCGTGGATGGTTGATTTGAATTTCCACCTCCTCCTCCACCACCTCCGCTTCCGCCTCTGTCATCGTCCTCTCCTGTAACAGTAAGAAACATCCCCATATTACCGGTGCTAGCCCCGACTAACGGCAACCACAAAGCGCCGGCCAGTAGTAACAATACAGACAAGGCGCTTATTAGGAAGTCAGTTGTTAGTCGCATAACCCAATTATACCTTCCCGAGGGAGTCTAAAGCCAGTTTATACGACGGTAAATCGAAGTGAACCAGCATAATCAGGAGCGGGATATTGAGTAGGGGGGATTACCACTTGAACACTAGGTCGCACTTCGGTAGAATCACCTCCTGTCCCGCTACTTCGTGTTCCAATCGTACGGGAAGTGTCCAGTGATTCCGTGGCATTAGTTTCGGATACATTAGTGTAAGTTCCTGACCAAATCGTGTAGGTGTCGCTTGACCCAACATTTCCATCTTTTCGCAGATATACACTAGTGTTGGGAATAGTATAACTACCAGAGGTTAAAGCTGTCATCATTCGAGCGCTCAAAGTCCAGCCCGCACCACCATCCGTCACAGTCACTTTTTCGCCAGTACCAAAAGTTGTGTCTACGGTAGTTCCCACGCTACCTGTAGTTAAAGTTATATCAGTAGGGGCGGTGATACCTAACGAATATGTCGCAGGCATTTTCCACGCAGCGTAATAGTAATCGAAAGCCGTTGTGACACCGCTTTCATTCACCGTGGTGTCTGTACCAACTTGAAATCCACCCGATTGAAAAGCTTGAATTTTGTTGGCGGCATTGGCAACAGCGCCAAATTCTTGAGCTGAATCACCGGTAATAGTACTAGAACGCATTACTGCAGCTCGAGCCGTTGCTCCATATTTTTTCGTCCAAACTAAATCCGGCTGAAACCCCACCGTAGCAATGGGTCTATCATCACTGCCGTTCCCTCTATATAAATTCACATCAAACAAGTTGGCAGTTTCCTTAAAAGCAAACCACCAATACACATTTGCAGCTGTATTAACTCCAGCATTAGCCCCAATCTGAAAACCATCAGAGTTAAATAGTTGGATAATATCAGCGGTGTTAGCGGCAGCCGCAAACGCCAGTGTGTTATCTGACCCAATGGTAGCCGTGGACCAAACCCCAGCCGTTGCCCCACTTCGTTTCACAGCAACAAAATCTGGGTCAATCCCGGTCACAGTAATATCGCGGTTGTCTATCGCATTCCCATAATATGCACCAATCGCAAAATTTGCCGCTCCAGTTCGAGTATCTGGTTTAAACGCATTTCCAAAAGCTTCCCAATAATAAACATCAGTTAGATTAAGCGGATTTACAATCGCACTTGTGCCGATACTAAAACCGTCGCTATTAAGAGCAGTAATTCCACCAGCAAAGTTAGCAATACCGCCAGACATATGAGCCGTAGAATCGCCACCCATCATCCGGGTTCTAAATACGGCAACTTGGGTATTGTTGCCTTTGAGGATGACTAAGTCCGGCGCAAAATCGAGACCAGTAACATTAAATGCCACGCCATTATTTGCGGTATAAGTGCCGGTATCCATTGTGAAATCTCCGCTCCCATTCGGGGGCGCATTCGCCCCTCCAAAAGCGACCCAATAGTAGGTTGAACCACTGGCATTCACGCTGGTATCAGTACCAACTTGAAAGCCATCCGGAATCAGCTTCTGTAAGCTGTTAACAATATCGGCAGTCGCGGCCCAGCTCATGCCGCTATCGCCGAATGATTCTCGGATATTCGCCACTGGCTGTACCAAGCCAGTCCCTTTGACGAACACAAAACTAGGAGTAACGCTACCGGATCCAAAGCCGGTAATATTGCGGTTATCACCGCCAAGACCACCGTATGTCCCCACATTAAATTTGTCGGTAACATTCTTAAACGCCACAAACATATACGCAATACTCAAGGCATTAGTGCTGGTCGAAGTTCCTAGGGTAAAGCCGGTGCTAGTAAACGCCTGCATACCCGTGCCGTCAGTAGTTTCGGCGACGGCTGCCATCCACTGGTTCACATTCGCTCCCATCGAGGAGGTCTTAAACGCCGCTGTCGCTGTTGAATCCATTCGTTTTAACATGACAAAGTTGGGTTGGAACCCAACCGTGTTAATAATCCGTCCCGTAACACCATTACCCGGATAAAAGCCGACACAAACTGTGCCGGATGATGAGCAAGATGAGCCAGTAATCGCAATGTAGTAGTAGATAACATTGTTACCATTGGTTGCAATAGAAGTACCCAGCGTAAAGCCGTTTGAATCCAAAGACTTGATTTGGGTAGTATTCACCGCCGCGGTTACCGTCCCAATCGTTTGCTGTCCTAGCATAGCAGATGTTTTCCATCTCATCGTGGTGGCAGTAGTGGAGCTTTTAATGAGGACTAGGTCCGGCATAAAACCTATGCCAGTAATTTGTCGATTATCGGTTGCGTTTCCGACATAATAACCGGTCTGAATATTGTAAGCACTTGATAACGGTTCGGGTTTGCCCTTAAAGCCAACCCAGTGATATAACACGGCGGCGTTGGCTTTTACGCTAGTGCCGACTTGAAAACCGTCGTTCTGCAGGGCTTGGATCTGATCAATCGCCCCAATGGCATCAATGAAATCATAGGAAAAATCACCGTTGCTTTCCCGCACATTATAAACCGCGCTTTGAGTTGAAGTAGATTTGGTGAAAACAAAATCCGGTATCAGCCCGCTGCCAAATCCGGTAATATTATTATTGTCTAAGCCAGAGCCGGTGTATGATCCAGTCACCATTTTGCCAGCAATCGCCTTAAATGCGACATACCAATAAGTATTGGGGCTAGTATTTACCATCGCTCCATTGCCCACTGTAAAACCATTAGAATTTAGCGTCTGAATAGCGACATTAGTCGTGATTTGGGCGGTGGCATCAAAATAGACGGTGTTATTAGTCGCCATCGTACTCGTTTTAAATACAGCGGAAGTTGTCGTTGAGCTTTTGATAATTACTAACGCAGGCTGAAAACCAGTGTTGATGATTTGACTACTTCCCCCCCCCATATAACTACCCACACAAAATGTTCCGTTCGAAGTGCAGTCCGATCCGCCAAAGGCCTGCCAGGCATAGCCCACATTGGCAGTATTAACATCCGCATCAGTTCCCACCGTAAAACCATCCGAATTGAAAGATTGAATGGCATTGCTGGCAACATCTGCGTCTGCATCTGCCAACACAGACGAAACTTCACCACTCATTACAGAAGTTTTAAAGTTCACTCCGTCAGTTCCAATCGCTGTATCGTCTTTAATCATGACGAAATTCGGCTGAAAACCCACTCCGTCTATCACCAAATCATCCGTTCCTGTGCCAGTATAGTAGCCAGTCTGCATGGTAAAGTTCGCCGCCTCGGCTTTAGGAACATTTTTGACTTCTGGCGGAATAAAATGAGAAAAACCAGCCACTACCGCGACCGTTGTGATAATAACAACAAACTGGTAGAACAATTTTATCCGCTTCATACTACTGGTGTCTTGGGCGTTTATTCTGCCTTGATTTAGCCCATAAAGACAAAGATGGTTTTTATCGGCTGTTGGGCACTTTCAATTCCTGACCAACCTTTGGACGAGCACTTTTTTCAAATTTGTTGTACTTAGCAATTTCTGTCCAACTCGTTCCAGTAAACTTCTCAATATCTTCTTTGGTATCACCCTTATCCACTACAATTTTGTAGTACGCCTTATTTTTCTTTAAGAATCGATTAGTAAATCCAACAAAGAAATGATGGAACGGTTTGGTGATATAGGTCAGGAAGCGGGGGACACGAATATTCCGCCGAGTCCCTCTGACATCAGGCACAAAAATTTGAGCAACTCCATGGAGACTGTACGGCGGTTTGATTTCGTTTAGTTTTGCCAACAACTTCCAGCCAATGCCATATCGGTCTGCGATATCCATCAGATGTTCGCCCTTCTTTATCTTATAGACAATTACCGATGTCCGTGCGAGTGCGACCATCTGTCGCCACTTGCGCATCTGGATAAAGAACCAAACTAGGAACAGGATAAGTACCAAAATTCCAACTTGTGTCCACGGGACAAAGAAAGCAACCACCCAAGTATGAATTGGCGTACTCGGTGGCAAAGGCTTACTGGTTGGATTCAACCCCTTGAAGGCATCATCTATGGTTATGCTTGCCCAATACAAACCAAAAATAGGTCGTTGTTTCCCCGGCCAAGGTGTCCAAAGATTGATTGTCTTTTTAGGAAAGATTTGACCAATCTGCAAATTTTCTTTTTTATCATATAATCCCCAAATGCTGTATATCTTCGCAGTCATCCTTAAATCTGCTCGAATATTTCCTGAATTTTTTATTTTGAAACCGAACATTAGAGACTGTCCGCGTCCAAACATTGATCTTTTGAGAAGTGTTGTTTTGCGAACAATATCTCCTTTGACAGTCAAATAAAGTCTTGCCCCGACTCGTGTGCTAATACTTACCTGCGAGCCTCCAATTTTAGTCGTCTTACTTGCCGATGGGGCAGTTTGATAGACTGCAAGCCCCCCGATGTGATCACCGACTTCAGCGTCAGCCGGTACAGTTATTTTAAAAGGAATAAGTTCCTCCTTTTCAGCGCCCAAAGTTACTTCAGTTTTCGATAGCTCTATCCAGTTTCCGATGTCAGTGTTTTCCTTTGGGCTATCTACCAAAGCAAAACCACCGTCGGCAATCATAAGTGCATCTACTGCCTCGACGGTGATGGTAGCTGGTTTGCTGTCCAGATTCATCACTCGTGCTACATCTTCAATTACTGCTCCTGGCTCCACCTGTTCATAAACAAACCAACCGCCACGGTCGGGAAACTTTTCAGTTTTTACTGGGGAAATACTCATCCCCCCGGCCGTTATAGCCTTTACCGTCAAAGGCGCCAGACAAATGGCTATGACCACGGCTACAGAAGTCCAAAAAAATTTAGGTGTTATTTTTATCACTATTATCTATTCTACGATAAATTACAGCATAGTCATCACGGTAAACTTGTTTCCAGCCATCCTGCCCCATCAGTGCTACTGCCAGAGGATGAGTGGGTCTTATTAGCATCCAGTCCACCCCGTACTTGCTTTCCAGCATTTCAATCGAACCCCGCTGAGCATCAATTGCGTACAAGGCATCAAAAAACGGGAAGCGTTCACTTGTCATCCAAAAAGGCATTCTCCCGTCGACGAATACTTTCTGTTCGGGGAATTTCCAAATAAGAAAACCTCCCCAATCGTATACATTAAACATTTTTTCACCGATTTTATCTGGGTTATCTTTAACCCATTCAAGAGCATCAATAGGGTATCCACCCGCACGGAAGCTCTGTGAGGGGTTAATAAGCTTACCAGTCACATCATTAATTCTTTGGCTCATGATGACAGCAACTATTATCACGGTGGTTGTAAGAACCCATTTATTCTTACCTATAAACCTCATTACCAGATTAGTGTGTTGCTGAAGAATTTCCGCCAAAAACCCGACACTCATTATCATAAAGAACGGCATATTGCGCCAATACAAGAGGGAAAGGTATAAAAACAGACCTGACATTATCCAGCGGGTTGGTTCGGCCTTCCGGTAGGTCATTAGCAGTATCAAAACAAACAAGAGTAAGTACAACATGAAGTTAAATGAAATAGCGTTGTCTAATGACACCGCCTGCCATTCGCTAATATGTTGGATGGCGAATGGATTAGCAAAAAGTTTGTAAAAATCATAATATAAACCCCAACCGTAGGGGTTTATCAAGGTGGCAAAACCGGAAAGTAAACCAACCCAAAGTAAGTGCCTCAACTGCAGTCGATTCAAAGTCAGTTCGGTAATGCGCAGTTTTTTATACCAGACTGGTCGCCAATGGGAAATTAAATATTTGGCTCCCTCGCAAAGCCAAAAGACTGCCAAAATCACCAGACCAATTACAAACCCGCCGTGTAGATTTGCCCACAACAGAAAAACGACAGGCACCCACCACAAGCTCTTCAGCTCGCCTCGGCGGTATTTGTACAAAGTCCAAATTAGCCATGCCATCCCGAGCAGGGTCACCATTTGCATCCGTACCCCTAATATAGGTAGCGCTGCCAATAACCCAATCAAAGCGGCCAGTATTTTATATGGTAAACCCACCTTTTCCACGGAAGCGGCTAATAGAAAAGTGCCCGCTATCAACAAGGCAAAAAGAATAATTACTGTAAGTGAACCAAGATGATTGTGAATAAAGGCGACAATAACATCACTTAGCCACTCGTGATCTACCCATGACCAGTTGGGGAGGGTATAGGAATAGGGGTCCGTTTTGGGGACTACCCAATTTTTTAACAAATCAGTCCCTGAGCGCAGATGCCAACCAAAGTCGGGGTCTAATATCGGACGCAGTCCCAACCCGATTAGCAACAACAGCCCCAGTCTATCCAGTACAGTTGTAGAGTCCGTCAGGCGTTGCCACCAATCGAGCATTCTCAATTTGTTTACCCGTTTCTTTAGTTCTTTCTTTTTTGCCACAAACCTATCTTATCAAAACTACTTGCTAAACAACAAAAAACCTGCGACATTGCGCAGGTTTCATAGAGATTCGGTAATTAGTATTAGAGAAATATTTATTAGTTAGCAATGGTTAATCGCAGGTTGGCTTTGTAACTGGCTGCAGCCGAATTCAGTGGGATCGTGTAGTTGAAACCAAGACTATAGAGGTCAAAAGAACCAACGCCATTGCCAGCAGCAGTATTGGCCAAAGTTTTAGAAGCGGCAGCACCATTGCCAGAAAAAGCGCCGTCAGCACCTTTGCTAACTTGAGCATTGTTCCCTGTGTTGTTGGTAACTGTCATCGCCGCTGGGTACCAAGACATAGCCGTAATTGCCATCTGAACATTGTCATCAGTTATTTTGTAAAAGTTGGTGTTGAAGTAACCAGTGACAGTCCATCCGTTGCCGCTACCAGTAAGATCCGAAATAGTAATCGCATTACCTGCGCCCGTACCAGTATTAGCACTGGTGGTCTCCCCAAGAGCTCCATTGTTGAAACCTAAATTACCATTGGC
>CAYGIK010000026.1:0-7812 GCA_964350005.1 uncultured Candidatus Saccharibacteria bacterium | reverse complement strand
CGAACCCCCTGTGCTTCGGAACGTCAGACATTCCTTCGCAGGGATTCGATCCCAACATGACAAAAAAGAAAAAACTGGAGCCAGTCCAGTTTCTTTCTTTTTGGTAGCGCCACGGGGAATCGAACCCCGGTTACAAGAATGAGAATCTTGCGTCCTAACCGTTAGACGATGGCGCCTCAAAACTACTTCGTAGTTAATTTTCAATCTCCAATATCCAATAAAAGCACTTTTTTGTTTTGTTCCCCATTGGAAATTGGGAATTGGATATTACGGCAAAGCCGTACTCGTCCTCTTTTTGATACACTAGAAGCATACTAAAGTCTAGCTATGATGTTTGAAACTCCATTTTTACTGCGCGATGAATCTGAAGGAGGGGCATCGGAATCATTGGCAACAAATCAAGAAATAGACACAAATCCAATCCCTGAAGTATGGATTTGTGAATTTTGTGATGGCAAACCGATATATCCAAAAGGAGTTGATCCAAAACAAGTTATTCTTTTTATTGGAAATGACGGGAAATGGCGCGGTACAATTAATACGGCAGTGGCAGAAGAAAGAGAAAAATGGCGCGGAGCAGGACACTAAACTTCAATAACTAATGTTAATCGGATATCATGTATCAACCAGCGGGGGACTGTACAAAGCATTTCAGGAAGCCGAAGCGCTGGAATGTACCGCTATTCAAATTTTTGCAGGAAGTCCTCAAAGTTGGGCTACTCCAGTTGTCACCACTAAAGAAGCGGAAAAATTCAAACAGGCATGGAAAAAATCCAAAGTTAAAAAAGTTTTGGTTCATTCCGCATATCTGCCCAATCCTGCCAGTCATAAAGATACCCTGCGCCGAGTGAGCCTGAAAAAAATGAAAGAAGAGATTCGACTCGCTTGTGCTATCGGAGCCGATGGCTACAACTTTCATTGCGGAAGCAACCAAGATAGCACTGTGGAAGGTATAAATCTAGCCACCCAAACCCTAAATCGTTTAGCTGAATTGAGTGATAAAAAATACCCCATTCCGCTGATTATCGAAAATGATGCAGGTGCAGGAAATAGAATCGGCGACACGATTGAAGAACTAGGACTTATTTGGGAAGGAATAAAAAATAAAAAGCGATTTGGCTTCACTTTAGATACTTGCCATTTGTTTGCTTCAGGGATTGATGTCCGCACAAAAAAAGATGTTGATGACTTACTGGCGAAGTTCGACAAACTAATCGGATTAAAATATCTGCAGTTCATTCATATTAACGACGCCAAATTTGAACTCGGCTCCCGCAAAGACCGCCACGCCAACATTGGCGAAGGATTTATTGGTCTAAATGCTTTCAAATATTGGATTACCTCACCAAAACTAAAAGATGTTGCCTTTATTCTTGAAACTCCCCGCACAGGCAACCTCAAAGAAGATTTGAAAGATATCCTCACCCTCAAAAAACTCGCCAAATAATAAGTTATAATTAATCTATTATGGACAATCAAATCGTAAATTCCGTCACAGGCGTAGTCGCCAATCAGGCAAAAGAAGCAGCAGCTGCTGCTGGCAAAGGAATATTTGAACGGCTATTCGACGCTTATCACGGATTTGTCGGTATTTTCCCCGAACAGTATCAATGGATAATTTCCTTGATATTGATTCTGGCAGTCGCTTCTTTCCTGTTCAAGCTAATCAAAAGAAACTGGCTGTGGCTTATTCTGGCGGTTGTTTTGTTCCCAGGGCTTCTATTAGTGCTCCAGAACCTCTTTAACTCTCTGGTAGCCCTCTTGATGGGGAAACAAGGATAGTAAAAGACAAGTGACCTAGATAACTAGTAACCTAGTGAATTGTCATCCTCCGACTTGATCGGAGGATCCATAGATTCTCTGGTCAAGCCAGAGAATGACAGAGAACGACCCTATTCTCTACCCCCTTATTTCTGCTATGCTGAGGGAGATTTCCGTAGGTTTTTTTACTGTCTATTAGTCTACCGAAGGTCACCCGAAGCTCCGAAGGTCATTCCAAAGCCTTGGCGTAGGATGATCAGCGAAGAGTGATCACTCTTGCTCCCAACTTATCACTTGTCACCTATCACTTATCACCTACCTCATCCATGCCACAAAATCGCACTCTCACCGCTGACACCCCGACCCTTGTGGGGCAAACTGTTACCCTCTTTGGATGGGTACACAGTAAGCGGAATATGGGACAAATTATTTTTATCGACCTACGAGATGGTTTTGGATTAGTCCAAGTCGTTTTTGGCGACAATCCAAAACTTCAAGAACAAGCCGACGGTCTTAAGTCTGAGTCAGTAATAAAAATTACAGGTGAAGTTGTGGAGCGGGGAGAACGAAACATCAACCCCAAGATTATTACTGGTACAGTTGAAATCAAAGCAACCAATTTGGTAGTTTTGAACGAATCACTTACTCCTCCGTTTGAGATTGACCGTAAATCAGCCGTAGATGAAGAAATCCGCTTGAAATACCGCTATCTAGATTTACGCCACGAAAAAATTCACCACAATTTATTAATGCGTCACCAAATAGTTCGTTTTATTCGCGAATTTCTTAACGAACGCAAATTTACCGAAATAGAAACTCCAATCATTACCGCCGCCACTCCCGAAGGCGCTCGCGACTATTTAGTTCCAAGTAGAAAATATCAAGGAAGTTTTTACGCTCTTCCACAAAGCCCCCAGCAATACAAACAATTGCTGATGGTGGCCGGATTCGAGCGCTACTACCAAATTGCGAAATGTATGCGTGATGAAGATTCTCGTGGCGACCGCCAACCGGAATTCACCCAGCTTGATTTGGAAATGTCTTTTGCATCAGAAAAAGAGATTCTAGACCTCACCGAACAACTTTTTACAGAACTTATCAAAACTCTTTATCCGAATAAAAAAATCCTGCAAACTCCTTGGCCCCGAATGACTCACAAAGAAGCTCTTGAAAAATACGGCTCGGACAAACCCGACCTGCGTCAAAACCCTCAAGATCCCGACGAGTTAGCTTTCTGTTTCGTAGTAGATTTTCCATTGTTTGCAAAAGCAGGAAACGGGCTCACTTCCGAACATCATCCTTTTACCGCCCCCAAAGAAGACCAAATTGAAATGCTCGATAGCAATCCTGAAAATGTTATCAGCACCGCTTACGATATGGTTTTGAACGGTTATGAAATTGCCAGCGGTTCCATTCGTATTCACCAACCTGAACTCCAGCAAAAGATTTTTGAAATTATAGGATTATCAAAAGAAGAGGCAAATGAGAAATTTGGTCATATGTTGGAAGCTTTCCGTTATGGCGCTCCTCCTCATGGCGGAATCGCCCCCGGTATAGATAGATTGGTAATGTTATTGCAAAACGAACCAAACATTCGCGAAGTAATCGCTTTTCCAAAGACCGACAAAGGTCGCGACCCAATGATGGGTTCTCCTCGTGAAATAGATCAAGCTACCCTAGACGAACTCGGATTATCTATAAAGAAGAATAAGAAGTAACAAGTAACGAGTCGCGAGTTGTGAGTAAAAAACAGTCTGCGGTAGTAAAAACCCGTCATTCTGGTAAGGTCGCTAAGGCGACCGCATCCAGAATCTTATAAGACTCTGGTCAAGCCCGCCTACCGGCAGGCAGGCCAGAGTGACGAATAAAAAGGGCAGAATGCCCCACCAACATTCTTCATTTTTAATTCTTAATTCTTCATTATCTTGACTAATCTCGCTCTACTCCTAGTCGTATTGCGCTTTTTCACCGGCGCACCGGATAGCACTCAACAACAATTATTGAGTGTATTTAACATTTTTTCCAACCAATACTCGGCGGCTGATTTTGCTCAAAATCTAAATTCTTTGATTGGCCCTATCCGTAACCTTAGCTTCAAAGACATTCAGCTCAATTCTAAAGCATCAATCATTATCGATACTCAGAGTAATCGGGTATTGTATAGCAACAATCCCAATTCATCTCTTCCCATTGCTTCGCTTACAAAAATTATGACTGCGCTGGTAACGCTGGATAAATTTGGTAGCCAACCAAATACCGTAGTGACTGTCCCGCCTCAAGCAACTAGTGTCATCGGTTCCAAAATGTCATTATATGCCAACGAACGTATAACAGTTCACAATTTATTGAAAGGTGCGCTAATTGAATCGGCAAATGATGCCGCAACTGCACTAGCGTATGCGACCACAGACACTTCCGACCAATTTGTTGTCCTAATGAATGAAAAAGCGTCAGAGCTCGGACTCACCCAAACTCATTTCACTAATCCCGTTGGATTTGATAACCCTCAACATTACTCCACAGCCAAAGACCTAGCAGAGCTTTCTCGTGTCGCTATGGAAAATCAAACTTTTGCCAATATTGTTAAAATTTCCAAAACTACCGTTTGGGATGTAAGCGGAAAATTTGTTCACCAGCTTAACAGCACCAATAAGCTTCTTGGACAGTACCAAAATGTCATCGGCGTGAAGACGGGAACAACTGACGAGGCGGGTGAATCACTGGTAGCCTCTGTGATAGGTGACAGTGGACAAAAGGTCATCGTAGTACTGCTTGATAGCCCTAACCGTTTCCAAGAGGGCAAAAAGGCGCTAGACTGGGCGCTCAAGGCATATTCTTGGATAGAACCCCTATAAAAACAAATCCTAAAATCTAAATCCTAAATCCTAAAATGTTTTATATTTTGGTATTTCGTGCTTGTTTAGGGTTTAGTGCTTAGTATTTAGAGTTTATAATCTTATTATGAGTCACTTAGTCGCTATCATTGGCCGTCCCAATGTCGGTAAATCAACCCTGTTCAATCGCTTAATCGGCGAAAAACAGGCGATTTTAGCTGAAGAACCGGGAACTACTCGGGATGTGCTTTTTGGAGATGTCAGCTGGAACAAAACCACTTTTATGGTCGCTGACACCGCCGGCATCGAGCCAGACAACAAATCCGAGCTTACCCGCAATGTAATGCTCCAAACCAAAGTCGCACTTAGTTCCGCCGATTTGATTTTATTTTTAGTCAGTGCGAAAGAGGGGATTCACCTAGACGACAGGGAGGTTGCTCGTTTAGCGCGCAAACAAAACAAACCAATTATTTTACTAATCAACAAAACTGATAAAAAAGTTGACGCAGATGTTCTGGCAGATTTTTACCGTCTCGGTTTCAAACAAACTTTCGAAACTGCCGGCACCACAGGTAAGGGAGTAGGCGAAGTTTTGGATGAAATAGTTAGTCAATTAAATAAAATAAAGAAACCCGCAAGGCCACCAAAAAATAAATATCCAATTGTCAAAGTCGCTATTCTCGGCCGTCCTAATGTCGGCAAATCAACTTTATTCAATAAACTTATCGGGCGTGAACGAAGTGTGGTCAGTAAAGAAGCAGGAACTACCCGCGACACTATCAACGAGAATATTACTTTTGAAAAATATATTGTAGAGTTTATCGATACCGCAGGACTTCGCCGTAGAGGAAAGGTAGAAGTCGGCATCGAAAAGTTTGCCGCCTTAAGAATGCTTCGTGCCGTGCAATCTTCTGATATTTGTTTGCTTCTAATGGAAGCTGACGAAGGCGTCATTGCCCAAGATCAGCACATCATGGAAATTATTTTAGAGCTCGGCAAAAGCCCAATTCTCGTTATCAACAAATGGGATTTGATAGAAAAGACAGGAAAGGTGACAGCAGAATACGACAAATATCTTGAAAGCAAATATCGCTTCGCTTCATGGATGCCAAGAATTTATATCTCCGCCCTAACAGGCCAAAGAGTAGATAAAGTAAAACAATTAATAATTGATACCGCTATTCTGCGTTCTTCTCGTCTATCCGATCAAAAAATCAACTCACTTGTTCTCCAGGCAGTAACAGCTCGCCGTCCATTTGGAAAATACACCACTCCTGTTATTCATTCCGCCCGTCAAATCTCAACCAATCCGCCTGTAATCGAACTCGTAGCCGACCGCCCCGAAGGTCTGCACTACACTTATCTTCGTTATCTCGAAAACAAACTCCGCGAAATATGGCCCCTCGCTGGTGTTCCTATCCAATTCCGCCCCCGCCCAAAATCCCATAGAGCGAGGAGAGTGAAAAGTTAATAGTGAATGGTGAATAGTTCTGGTAGGGTTTCTACCCTTTTATTTTGTCATTCCCGCGTAGGCGGGAATCCATTTATATTGCTCAATTGCTGAATTACTATATTCTCCTCATACTAAACTTATGGATAATAATAAAATCTTTTGGTATCACAAATTGATGCTAAAGTTTTGGCCCAAAACATTTTTCAGAATGTTTGCCAAAGAACTTGGTATTGCCAATCCTGTATTTGATAAAGCTCATGATGTTTTTGGCGACACCAAAAGAATAGATATATACCCATCTTCGGTGGGTCAGCGTGGATTTATTTTAGTATTGGATTTGAAAACAGCCCTGTATTTTTATCAAGACGGTGACCATTTTAAATATGATGGATTTGAAATGGGAGAATATGAAAAGGGGGATATCACAATTTTCGACAACTACATAAAAAATTGACATAGAAACGGTTTTTCAATAGAATACCAGTGTTATGAGCAAATTTACCCACATCACGAAAAGCAAGAGAATTCTAGGAGGAGTACCTACTATCAGAGGAACTCGTATTCCTGTTGATACGATAGCTAGTTTTATTTTGCATAAAAAAACTAGCGAGATTTATAAAGAGTTCCCAGGTGTTACAAAAGCGCAAGTCGGTGATGTGCGTAAACTTATGATTCAGCGAGCCAGCTAATTTTCGGCTCATGGTCAAAGAAAAACCTAGATATAGGATGCTCCTAGATGAAGGAGTACCTGTTAGTTTTGGCGAATATCTCAAGAATGCTCGCCATAATGTTGAACATATTAAATTAGATGCTCAACAATTAATGGGAAAAAGTGATAGTGCGGTAGTCGCCTATACTGTAAAGGAAAAAAGAATCCTTATAGCTACAGACGCTGATTTTTCTCACAAGAAATAAAATCTCGTGGAACAGGTAAGCAAACTTGGCGGAACAGTGGTACATATTTCTGGGTCAGCAATACCAAAATCACTAAAGACCATATGGCAACGTCAATCCAGTAATCTGCCTAGATACCCCAAAGGCATATTTATTATGGGGTATGACAGTTACAAAAAACTAATTTAAAGATATTATACAAAGAAACTTGTTCCCTCTGCCATAGGAGGAGGAATGTAATCAATTTGACATTCCATCCCTGCCCAGAACATAATGTACCCATCTTGAAAATCCGAGAGAACCCTAAGCACTATGCAAAGGAGGTGAAAATTGGGTCTCTACACAAAAGCTTTCCTGTTCTTTGGAATACACAGTAGTTATGTTGGTTGGACACCAAGTCCGCTAACACCATTCCAATGTATCTTCGAAATCGACGAAAAAGACAAATCCGGTGAACTCCGCGGAACCTGGGATGGCGGACCAACAGGCGGTACTATTCGCGGCCATTACCTCGACAACGAAGCCCGTTCCTATCCGCCATTGGAGGAGGGATGTATTGAGCCAACAAAATTAGCGCAGGCGAAGGCATGTTTGAGGAGCTGGCAAGCGACGAGTTTGCCGTAAGCGAAGAAAGCTAATTTTGTTACCTGCCTACCGGTAGGCAGGGGCGAACAATCCCGACGACTGGCGGGACGGTTTGGTTACTTTGCCAAGACAAAGTAACCGCGGTGCAAGGGTCGCGCAGACCCTTGAAACAAAAAACAAACATAAAAATGGGGTTGAAGGGGAAACTTCCCCTTAGTGCTATAATATATTCGTCATATCCTAACCATTTAGGAGGGCAAAATGGCAGGTAAAAAAATCGGTAAA
>CAYGIK010000025.1:0-7830 GCA_964350005.1 uncultured Candidatus Saccharibacteria bacterium | reverse complement strand
GCATTGTCAGTACAGTATTTAAATTCAGGGATAATCAATTTTACCCCCGCCTTACTGGCTAACCTCGCAACCTCTTCTCTCAACCTTTTATTAGCCGCCACCCCTCCGCCAATTAATACCGTTTTAGCATTATAATTCCCTGCCGCAGCAAAAAGCTTCTTCCCTAAAACCTCCACCACCGCTTCCTGAAATTCATAAGCAATATTAGCTTTGGTTATTGGTGATTGGTTATTGGTTATTAATCTGCTCACTGCTGTTTTAAGCCCTGAAAAGCTGAAGTCAAAATTATCTTCATCCATCATTGGTCTCGGCAATTTTACATCGAATTTGGAATTTGGAATTTGCCGCAGCAGCCCTTGTCCTGTTCCCCGATTGGAAATTGGAGATTGGGCATTAGCCGCAGCAGCGGCTACTGCGGGTCCCCCTGGATACCCCAGCTTCAAAAGCCGAGCTACTTTGTCAAAAGCTTCACCCGCCGCATCATCTCGCGTACCGCCTACATATTTATATTCCCCCTCCCTTCGTGTCAGCACAATTTCCGAATGCCCCCCGCTCGCCACTAATGATACTAGCGGATATTGAATTTTCTCTCCTCCCAACCACCCCGCATAAATATGTCCAAGCAAATGATTAACCCCGATCACTGGCTTATTCCACAAATATCCCAAAGTCTTTGCCGCACTCACTCCTACCAATAAAGACCCCAATAATCCGGGATTAGTTGTCACTGCAATAGCGTCAATCTTTGCGGGATTCAATTTAGTCTTAGAAAGAGCTAACTGCACTAGTGGGTAAATCGCCTCTAAATGTTGGCGTGATGCCACCTCCGGAACTATCCCGCCAAACTGGGCATGAAGTTTTTCCTGCGAAGCAACCAAATTTGTAAGCACCCGAAGACCATCTTCCACTATCGCCACCGCCGTATCGTCACAAGATGTTTCAATAGCTAAAATTTTCATTTACCAGAGCATTGTATCACCAAAAACATTAGTCCTGAAGCACATTTTTTGGTAAACTACTAAGTATGAGACTAGCTGTTGCCACCCCTACCGTCTGGGACTCCTATCTGACCAGTCGCCCGAGCGGACATTTTTTGCAAAGCTGGGCATGGGGAGAGTTTCAGGAAAAACTAGGAAATAAAATTTGGCGACTTGTCATTGAAGACAATAGTAATATTGTTGCCGAACTTCTAGTTATCAAATTATCGCTTGGGTTTGGACAATCTATTCTCTACTCCCCTCGCGGTCAGCTCATCGACAAGACTCAACCACTCACCACTGCGCAAGCCAGCGCCATATTATTATTGGAAGAAATAAAAAAAATCGGGTTAGAGGAAAATGTGCTTTTCTTCCGAATTGACCCACCCGCAACCATTGCCGACATCACCACCGCGCGTTTTTATACTTCCCAAAAATTCACACAAAATCGAAAAAATATTCAGCCTCGCTATTCATCGATTTTAGATATTGGCCCAAGCGTTGAACAACTTCTGAACCGAATGAAATCCAAAACTCGCTACAATATCCATCTTGCCGAACGGCATGATATCACCACCACCAAGTCAACTAACCCCGAAGACTTACACCAATTTTTACAGCTAACCAAGGAGACTTCCAGCCGACAAGGGTTTTCTCCTCACTCCAACAATTATTACCAAACTCAATACGATACTCTTCGTTCTATCGGTATGCAGGAACTATGGCTAGCTCACCGAGATGGGAAAACATTGGCCGCTATTTTAGTAAATTATTTCGGCAACACTGCCACCTATGTTCACGGTGCTTCCGACAATCGCTACCGCGAATTGATGGCTTCTCATCTTCTTCAATTTGCCACCATCAAAGATGCTCGTGAACGCGGATTCAAGTATTATGATTTTTGGGGCATCAATCCCAACCCCAAACATTCATGGGCCGGCTTCACTCGTTTCAAGCGTGGGTTCGGCGGCGAAGAAATCGAATACCTCGGCACATTTGAACTTCCCATTAATCCTTTATTGTATAAACTGTATCGGCTACTTAGTAAATGACCTACTTACCCCGAGATAATAAAGAAAACTGCAGTCCGAAAAAATAAAATACAAATACTGTTATATCAAGTAAGAATTTCTAACGGGATGAAAAAACTTATTAAAAAATTTTTGGGGAAAGGTTTCTCTCCCACCTCCCCCCTCTACAACGCCTACCATAAAACTCGTGGCATTGCCGCTGCCTTCTTTGCCGGATTTCCCGCTCGGAAAATGATTATCATTGGTGTCACCGGCACCAATGGCAAAACCACCACCTGCAATCTGCTCGCCAATATTTTAGACGAGGCAGGAAAAAAGGTTGGGCTAGCCACTACTGTCAACTTTTGGGTTGACGGCAAGCGCTGGATCAATGAAACCAAAATGACCACCTTTAGCCCGTTTCATCTTCAAAACCTGCTCCGTCGAATGGTCAACGCCAACTGCCAATACGCTATCGTAGAAACTTCTTCCCACGCTCTTGCCCAACATCGAGTTATTGGCATCGATTATGATGTCGCTGTTTTTACCAACCTTACGCCAGAGCATTTGGACTTTCATCTCACCTTCGAAGCATACCGTGACGCAAAACTTAAACTTTTCCAAAAACTTTACTTATCCCGCCGTAAATCTGATGTCTCCAAAATAGCGGTTATTAATTTTGATGACCCATCCTTTCAAATTTTTGACCAACCCACTACCGACAAAACCTATCTTTATTCAATTAACAAATTCGAGGGATTCAACACCGTCAACAATATCGTCACCGCCAAAATGCTTCAGGCAAACAGCGATGGAACTACTTTTGAAGTTGCCACACCTCTAGGCAACACAACTATTAATTTACACTTGCCGGGATGCTTCAATATTCAAAACGCTTTAGCCGCAATTAGTTCCGCGCTGGCATTAGGTATTCCATTGGATGTTATTAAAAAAGGACTGGAAAAAGTTACGGGTGTGCCGGGAAGAATGGAACGCATTAATGCCGGGCAACCGTTTACTGTAATTGTAGATTACGCTCACACGCCCGACGGCTTTGCTCAAGTGCTTTCTACTGCCCGCGAGTTCACAACCGGAAAATTAATTACCGTATTCGGCTCTGCCGGCGACCGTGATAAATTTAAACGCCCCGCTTTGGGTGAAATTGCTGGAAAATATTCCGACATTATTATTCTTACCGAAGAAGACCCCGGCAGCGAAAACCCCATAAAAATTATTGAAGCAATCAAAAAAGGTACCCCACCCAACTTCCGCGAAAGTGTTAATCTCTTTACTGTGCCTATTCGTAAAGACGCGTTAGCTAGAGCATTTCAGCTGGCTAAACCAACCGACACCGTCATGCTCCTAGCAATGGGCGCCCAGACCAAGATGGCAGTCAAAAAAGGATTTATCTCCTATGACGAACGAGAAGTCGCCAAAAATCTGTTAGAATCGACTGTTAACCATCGTTAACAGTCGCCCCCAACTTGATTGGGGGTCCAGACAGAAAAAACAAAAAATAATTTATACTTATATTACTTCTATATCCGCCAATAGTTATCCTCGAGCCGAAAGCGAAGCGCTTCGACATCGGGGACTCAGAAAATAACAGAAAAATTTTATACATAAATAATCGAAAGGACCCCTATGATTGAATTTGACCAAAATCTCAATCCCGTCCAGCCACCACAGCCAAGCAATTCCTTTACTCATCCGCCAGCTCCCCCAGTCACCCCAAAACAACCAATGATGATACCTCAAGGCGGTCGGAATCTTGGATTAGTAGCAGGGCTAGTTGTGTTGGTTATTCTTTTTGCCACAGGATGGTTCGCTCTTAACTACCACCCATCCACCAGTAGCCAAATGGAAGGACTCACTGTCAATGCCGACGCTACTGTTTATGCCACACCCGACATCGCCAAAGTTAATGTTGGCGCGATGAAGACCGGTAAAACAGTTGCAGATGTTGAAAGTCAACTATCTGCAGTTTCTGATAAAATTACCAAGGCCATCCTTGATACTGGTGTAAAAGAAGCTGACATCAAAACCGTAGATTACAACATCTACCCCGACCAAACTTACTCATCTACAATCGGAACCCGAATCACCGGCTACACTGGTCGCCATAGTCTAGAGGTGACTATCCGTGATTTAAACAAAACCGACGAAGTCCTAAGCAAAGTGACCGCCGCTGGCGCCAATGAAGTTGGTCAACTCAACTTTACCGTTGAGAATCAGGACGATAAAGTTACCGAAGCTCGCAAAGAAGCAATGAAAAAAGCCAAGTCTAAGGCCAAACAAATGGCAGAAGATGGTAACTTCCGTTTGGGCAGACTAATTTCCGTCAACGAATATAACCAAACTCCCGGTCCGCTCTATGATACTGGCGGTATCAAAGGACTTGGTGGTAGTTCATCCCCCAGCACCCAAGAAGGTAGTCTGGCAATTCAGGTAAATGTCACCCTCGTCTACCAAATCCGATAGGCAATAGCAGGTTAGCTGGTCAGCAGGTTAGTAAAGAGGAATCAAAAAAAACTCCCTGCTTTGTTTTTACCCTTCGGCCTTTCGGCCTTTCGACGCAAGCCCCCCAGTCCCATTGAGCAAATTGCGTTAGCCAATAGCAAAATTGACCGGTATGGATAGCGTTGTTTGAGCGTAGCGAGTATAGCGTATAGTCCAGAAAGGTCATATTTTGCTTTTTGGCTAGCAATTTGTGAATGGGCGTCCTTTCGGTGCCACCGCTTTGGACGAGCAAAGCGGTGGCGAAAAAAAGCCGCCGACGGAGTCGGCATAAAAGGTATAATATAGCTATGCTAATCAGAAAAAAATTAGTTTTAATAGACGGAAATTCTTTAGTACATAGGGCTTTTCATGCGTTCTCCCGTGCCGAACTAACCTCCCCTAGCGGTGCCCCTATTGGCGCCGTATATGGCTTCGCTGTGATGCTTCTAAATATCTACACCAAACTCAAACCCGACTACATCGCGGTCGCTTTTGATACCGAAGCGCCTACCTTCCGCCACAAAGAGTATGTCGAATACAAAGCCACTCGCATCAAAGCTCCGCAGGAACTTTACGACCAAATCCCGGAAGTTCAAGCCCTTCTCGAAAGCTTCAACATCCCTGCTTTTCTGAAAGACGGTTTTGAGGCGGATGACATTATCGGCACCCTCGCCAAACAAGCGCCAACCGACATCGATACCTACATCGCTACAGGCGACATGGACGCACTTCAGCTTGTGAACAACCACACCTTTGTGTACGCTCCCCGCAAAAGTTTTTCCGACATCACCACCTACACCCCCGAAGAAGTTTTCAAAATAAAAGGTATCAAGCCGGAACAAGTTATCGATTTCAAAGGACTACGAGGCGACCCCTCCGACAACATCCCCGGTGTTGCTGGTATTGGCGAAATTACCGCCCTAAAACTTTTGCAGGAATTTGGCAATCTTGAAAATATCTACAAAAATTTGGACAAAATTTCTCCCACCGTTGCCGAAAAACTAAAGAAGGACAAGAAGAACGCCATCAAAAGTCAGGGGCTAGCTACTATTCATACCGCCATCCCCATCAAGTTAGATTTAGAAAAAGCAGAGGCAATTGCCTTCGACAAATTCCGTGTTGCCGAGTTCTTCCGCCGAATGGGATTCCGCACTCTCTATGAAAAAATCCCTAACGGCACCCTGACTGCGGGAGGACAACCGTCTTTTTTTAACAAAGCCCAGCCACAGAAAATAAAAACTGTCGCTGGGGACAACAAGCTCGCCAAAGACCTCGATAAAAAACTCGATCCCATTCTCCGCAAGATGGAGAAAGCGGGTATTTTGCTGGATATCAAACTACTAAACAAACTAAACGAGCAAATCACCGAGCGCATTAAAAAACTCCAAAAAAATATCTACAAATATTCCAAAAAGGAATTCAACATCGGCTCTCCTGCCCAGTTCGCCGACTTTCTTTTCAAAGACCTCAAAATCTCTACCTTAGATATCGCCAAAACCCAAAAAGGTTATTCCACTGGTGTGGCCGAACTTGAAAAAATCTACCGCGAACATCCTGTCATCAAACACATTTTGGAATACCGCCAGCTCACCAAACTCCAAAACACCTACCTCGAAACTCTACCAAAATTGGTGGATAAAAATAATCGCATTCACACAACCTACGCACAAGACACTTCCACAGGGAGACTTTCTTCTAAAAATCCCAATCTCCAAAACATCCCGATTCGCTCGGAGCTTGGTGCTAAAATCCGCAAAGCGTTTATCGCCCCGAGAGGCTTCCGACTTATTTCCGCCGACTACTCTCAAATTGAGCTTCGCGTTATCGCTTCCCTCGCCCACGACGAACGAATGATTCGCATTTTCAACAAAGGCGAGGATATTCACACAGCGGTTGCCGCTTCCGTCAATGGCGTGAAACTCTCGGATGTGACAAAAGAAATGCGCCGCAACGCCAAGGTCATCAACTTTGGGGTTATCTACGGCGTCTCACCCTATGGTCTTGCCGCCCGCACCAATATGACTATTCATCAGGCTACCAATTACATCCACAAATATTTCGAACTTCATCCAGAAATTAAACAATATATGGAAGACACCTCCGCCTTTGCCAAACAGAATGGTTATGTCGAAACTTTGTTTGGGCGCCGTCGGTATATCCCAGAAATCAAATCACACATCCCTGCTGTCCGAGCTGGTGCCTCCAGAGCCGCTATCAATATGCCTGTTCAAGGCACCGCTGCTGACCTCCTGAAAGCCGCTATGCTCGCCGTTGCCAAGGAACTGCCGAAGATCAGCCCCAAGAGCCAAATGCTCCTACAGGTCCACGACGAGCTGGTGCTGGAAGTGCCAACCAACGATATTAAAAAAGTCGCCAAGCTCGTCAGAGACAAAATGGAAAATGTCTATCAGTTAGATGTCCCCATCCATGTAGATGTCGAGTCTGGAGAAAACTGGGGCGACACCAAGTCCGTAAAATAATGCCAGAATTGCCGGAGGTAGAAACAATCGTGTCTGAACTAAAACGAGCTCTCATTGGAGCTACTATTTTAGATGCCCAATTTTCTCGCCCAAAACTAATCAAAGGAATTTCCTACCCCTCTTTCAGGAAAACCATCGCCAAAAAGAAAATCCAAAAAATTGAGCGCCGAGCAAAATACATTCTCTTTTCACTTTCAGGAGGCAAAACTCTAATCCTCCACCTCGGAATGACGGGGCGTCTTTTACTCCACCCCAAAAAAGAAAAGGGCGAAGTGGTAAATCTCAAAACCAAAAAGAAGGAGCCCGACCGCTTTGTTCGGGGACAATTTTTATTAGACAAAAATCGCATCCTCGACTTTTCCGACCTCCGCCTCTTCGGCAAAATCTATCTATTGAACACTGCTGATGTCGCCAAAAACAACCCCATCAAAAAATTGGGAATAGACCCCCTCTCTAAAGAATTCACTCTCCCCCTTTTCATCCAGCAACTCAAAAAAAGAAAAGGAGGCGTGAAAGTAGTTTTGATGGACCAAGCATTTTTAGCAGGGATAGGAAATATCTATAGTGACGAGATTTTATTTGAAGCAAAAGTCCACCCCCTCACCAAAACCCAAAATCTAAAACCCGCGCAAACCAAAGCGCTTTATAGCGCTATCAAAAAGATTCTGAAATTGGGCATAAAATATCGCGGGACTTCCGACTCCGACTACTTCGATCTTTATGGCGGTGTCGGGACTTTCCAAAAACATCTCAAAGTCTATCGCAAAACTGGCAAACCCTGTCCCCGTCCCTGCAAAGGAATTGTTACGAGAATAAAAATCAACGGCCGTTCCGCTCACTACTGTTCTGTATGTCAAATCTGAC
>CAYGIK010000024.1:0-7835 GCA_964350005.1 uncultured Candidatus Saccharibacteria bacterium | reverse complement strand
AAACTTCTCAAACGGAAAAGATACTGAAAGAAGGCGATTTAGATGAAATAATAAGCAGTGTTCTGTTGGCTAACAGAACACTGAATAACCAATAATCAATAACCAATAACCAAAAAATGAGATGGGGGTAGTTGGATTTGATTTAGAACAACGAACGCTAGAGTTTTCTCAACAGGTGAAACGGTATGTTCTATCTCTGCCAAGAAATGTTGCTAATTTAGAAAATGGCAGACAGCTAATGCGGGCGGCGGGGTCAGTAGGGGCTAACTACATCGAGGCAAATGAGGCTTTGGGGCAAAGAGATTTTTTGATGCGCATCAGAATTGCACGCAAGGAAGCAAAAGAGGCTCGATATTGGCTGGAACTAACTGATTGCGGGTCTGGTCAGACAGATACACAACAAAATCTGATAAATGAAGCTACGGAGTTGATCAAGATTCTATCTACAGTCTTAGTCCGTTATAACGCTAACAAGATATAATGATATTTGGATGTTGTAATTTGGTGATTGTTTATTATTTATCATGATAGAATTCGAAAAAATAACGAAGCATTACGGAGCGCACAAAGTGTTGGACAATGTTAGTTTTACGGTTCGGCCACAAGAATTTGTGACGCTGGTGGGTCCATCGGGTGCCGGGAAATCGACGCTGATAAAATTACTATTGTGTGAAGAAAAGCCAACTTTTGGCAGAATTACAATTGACGGTAAAGACATTCATCTATTGAAAGACAAATACATTCCGTATTATCGACGGCAGATTGGTGTAGTTTTTCAGGACTTTAAATTACTGCCAAATAAGACGGTGGCGGAGAATGTCGCATTTGCTTTGGAGGTGTCAGGGCTTCCTGATGAGGAGATTGATAAAGAGGTTATGAAGATTCTGGATTTGGTAGGGCTAAA
Organism: uncultured Candidatus Saccharibacteria bacterium; assembly: GCA_964350005.1. Lineage (GTDB taxonomy): Bacteria > Patescibacteriota > Kazan-3B-28 > Kazan-3B-28 > Kazan-3B-28 > JAKLDB01. Next base: position 6,931 of record CAYGIK010000024.1, on the reverse strand, counting down.
GGAGAGAGGGGATAGTTTCCCAAGGGAAATGTCGGGAGGCGAAGCACAGCGAATAGCAATTGCGCGGGCGCTTGTGTTCCAGCCAAAGTTTTTGATTGCGGATGAGCCGACGGGGAACTTGGATCCGAAAAACGCGCTGGAAATCGCCAAACTATTGCTGAAAATCAATTCGATGGGCACGACCGTTTTATTGGCAACGCATAATCGCGATATTGTCGATTTGATAAACAAACGGGTAATCAGTATTGAGGACGGCAAAGTTGTTCGGGATAAACGAAAGGGCAAGTACGATACTAATTGTGCCTAATTAAATCAGCAAATAAAAAATCAGCAAATCTGCAATTGATAAAAGCGCAAAGTCCAAAATACAAAACAAAATAGTTTGGAATTTATAATTTGTAATTTGTTTAGGATTTAGAGTTTAGAATTTAGGATTTATAAATTATGTTTATTTATTGGCATCGAATATTTAAGTCAGCTTGGCAAAGTTTCCGCAGAAACGGATGGTTATCTATTGTGGCGGTATTCATTATGGCGCAGGCGCTTTTGATTGTGACTATTTTGGCTTCTTTGCATGTAGTAATCGGAACAACGATTAGGTCTGTCAATGAACGGATTGATGTAGCAGTGTTTTTCAAAGAAACAGCTCCTGAAGCGGATATTTTAGCTATCAAAAGTAATGTTGAAAATTGGCAGGATGTGCGGGAAGTGGTTTATGTGTCTTCAAAAGACGCACTGAACAAATTTTTAGAAGAAAATCGCAATCGCGAAATAATTCGAAGTGTAATTCCACAGGAAGAGAATTTTTTGCCGGCAAGTTTGGAAATAAAAGTGACTGATCCGTACAAAATTGAGGGAATTGTGGAACGGATACGAAATTCGAAATATTCCAATCAGGTTTCCGAGACGAGTTTGGAAGACAATCAGAAAATCGTTGAAAAGTTGCGGAATATTAGCAGTTTTATTCAGCGTTCCAGCTTTATTTTGGCGATAGTTCTTTTGATAATTGCACTGATGATTATTTTTAATACGATTAGGATTACTATTTTTACCCGACGGCAGGAAATCGAAATTATGAAATTGGTCGGTGCTACCGACTGGTATATTCGCTGGCCGTTTATTATAGAGGGAATGATGTACGGGGTAATTGCGACTGTTTTTACCAGTCTGCTTTTGCTTATAGGGTACGGCTTGCTTATTAAACCGATGATGAGCAGTTATTTTATTTCGACTTCGGGCAATCCGCTGTTTTCAGTTAGTTTTGTGGTGTTTTTGGTGGGGCTACAATTGGTGGTTGGGTTGGTGGTTGGCGGAATGTCGAGTTATTGGGCAACCAAAAAACATCTAACAATTTAAGCACTAAGCACCAAATCCTAAAAACTAAACAAGCACGAAATTCAAAATACAAAACAAAAACAAAAGTTTAGAGCTTCGAATTTATAATTTGTTTAGGATTTAGAGTTTAGAATTTATAATTTTATCGTGAAGATTGGGAGAATTACAAAATTAGTTTTGGCCTTCATTTTGGCGTTGAGCGTTATGTTACCAGCTAGTGCGGATTTGTTGAGTGATAAGACGCAGGAGCTGAAGAAACTGCGCGACCAAATTGAAGCACAGCAAAAACAGCTGGATGGTGTGCGTCAACGTAAAGCGACACTGCAAAATCAGTTGGATATTTTGGATGGACAAATTAAGTTGAGCGAATTGCAATTGCAGGCGTTGTCCAGTCAGATTGATACGGTGAATCTGACTATGAGCCAAACTAACGGTGAGTTGGTGGCGGCAGAGATTCAAATTTTTGAAAAGAAAAAGGTTTTGCGGGAGGCGATTAAAGAGGTCTACATGAGGAGTCGTTCGGGACTTCTTGAGGTGTTGATTGGCTCATCAAACCTTTCGGATTTTATTAGTCAAATTGAATATGTTAGTACGATAGAAAGCAGGATTACGGGTAATATCAGTGCGCTCCAGACTTTAAATGAAAAATTAAAAGGTAAAAAGGGGGAATTGGAAGCGGCGGATAAGCAATTGAAAGGATTACAGGCTTCCAAGCAGTTAGAACAAAATAGTTTGGATGCGCAATCGAATGCAAAAAAAAGCATACTACATGATACCAAGCTGACTGAAGCGGAATACCAGAAGAAAATCGAAGCGGCAATCATTGAACAGAAACGGATGGAAAATGAGATTGCGCGGTTGGCGGCAAGTTCTCGGCGAGGAGTATTAAATGAGGGAAAGTATTCTCTATTGTGGCCGACCTCATCTAATCTAATTACGGCTGGGTTTCAAGACGGTGATTATAAGGCACGGTTCAAAATGACGCACAATGCGATTGATATTGGAACACCTCAAGGCACACCGATAAAAGCGCCGGCGGATGCATATGTTTTGAAAGTGAAGTTTGACGGCAGTTCAGCGTATTCATACATAATGCTCGATCATGGAAATGGAATGGTGACAGTGTATGGACATGTGAGTAGCGTGTCGGTATCTACGGGACAGTTTGTGCCAGTGGGGTCGGTGATAGGAACTACCGGTGGAACGCCGGGGTCAACTGGAGCGGGTTGGCTAACGACAGGTCCTCATCTTCACTTTGAAGTCTGGCTAAATGGAGCGGCGAGGAATCCGCTCGCGTATCTAGGCGGATAATAGTTAGTATCTAGTATCTAGCGACTAGTATCTAGAGGAATAAAAAATAAAAAATCAGCAAATCAGCAAATGTTGGTAGTCGCCTACGGCGACATTTTTACTCATTACTTTTCGCTCATTCGTCTATTAGTCCATCAGTCTATCGTCTATTGGTCTATTTGGGGTGTGGTAAAATATCTGCAGAGGTGAATTTTTGTTATGGATAAAAAGATGAGGAAAGTGCGATACGCGTTGACTGCGGTTGCTGGCATAATTTTATTGCTGGTGGTTTACTTTGCGGGTGTTACGCAGGGTTATTACGACAAGGTAACTGCCAACAATTTTGGGGAGGTGTTCAAACAAGAACTTCAGCGCAAACAATTGGGCAAAACTGATTTTGGTTTGTTTTGGCAAGTGGCGGATAAGTTGCGCAACAAATATTACGGCAGTATCAACGCGCAAGATATGTTGTACGGGAGCATCAAGGGATTGGTGGCGGCGATTGGCGATCCGTACACAATTTTTGCTGACCCTGCGGAAAACAGTCAATTTTTCGATACTTTGAACGGAAGTTATGAGGGAATCGGGGTGGAATTGGATGTAGTGGACGGCGCATTGGTGGTGCTGACTCCCCTAAAGGGTTCACCAGCTGAAACAGCGGGTTTGAAGACGGGAGATGAGATTACAGAGGTGGATGGCAAAACAATAGTTGGGATGACATTTGCCGAGGTTTTGAGCACGATAAAAGGACCGGCGGGTAGTCAGGTAAACCTGACGATAATTCGGGAAGGTGTGAAAGACCCGTTGGTTTTGAAAATTACTCGTCAGACAATTAAACGCGACAGCGTGTCGGTGGAAATCGGTAAAGATAAAATTGCAGTGATTACAATTACACGATTTGCGACTGATACGGATGCGGGATTTAAAACGGCAGTAAATAAAGTAATTGCGGATGGGGCAAAGGGCGTAGTTTTGGATTTGCGAAATAATCCGGGTGGATTTTTGGACTCGGGGGTTAAAGTTGCCAATGAATTTCTAAAGAGCGGATTGATTGTGGAGGAGCGAATGAAAAATGGAGAAAAGACTTCGTATTCGGCGGACGGAACAGGACGGCTTACTACAATTCCTTTGACGGTATTGATGAACGGCGGAAGTGCCAGTGCGGCGGAAATTGTTGCGGGTGCATTGCAGGATAACGGCAGAGCGAAGATTGTCGGTGAACAAAGTTATGGAAAAGGTAGTGTGCAGGAAGTAGAGGAGTTCCCTGATGGTTCGGCATTACGGGTGACGGTTGGAAAATGGTATACACCGAAGGGCACTTCCATTAGTGATTCCGGTATTACGCCTGATAAGAAAGTTGAGTTGACTGGCAAGGAAACTACGGATGTCCAGCTTACAGAAGCTAAAAAGCTTCTGCAATAAACTCGAAATACTAAATCCGAAATACTAAACAAGCACGAAATCCGAATGATACAAACGGAGCCAAGAGTTGCCCAATATGATTTAGAAGAAAGAACTTGGCAGTTTGCCAATCGGGTTAATCGATATGTAAATGCTTTGCCCAAAACGGTGACTAATATCGAAAATGGCAAACAACTTGCTCGTTCTGGTGGTTCGGTGGGGGCAAACTATATTGAAGCCAATGAATCATTGGGGAAACGCGATTTCTTGATGAGAGCACGGATTGCCAAGAAAGAGGCAAAAGAAAGCCGTTTTTGGTTGAGTCTAAGCCAGCCAGACCAGAGCGAGATACAAACCCGAGATGACCTGATTCAAGAGGCCACAGAGCTCATGAAGATCTTGGGGGCAATAATCACAAATAGTCAGAATGGTAGCTAGTTTAGAGTTTATAATTTAGAATTTGTTTAGGATTTAGAGTTTAGGATTTGGAGCAAAGCGAATATGGAGATACTTCTGCTAAAAGATGTGCGCGGGGTAGGGCGCAAAGGTGAGGTCAAAAGGGTTGCGGACGGATATGCCAGGAACTTCTTGTTGGCTTTAGGCTTGGCGAAGGCCGCTACTGGTGGAGTAAGGACATCATGGGAGCTGGAGCAGTCCCAGAAGGCACAGAAAGTCGAGAATCAGACAGAAGAGCTAAATCAGCAGGTCAGCGGGTTAGCGGGTCAGCAGGTGAGGATTGGAGCGAAAGCGAATCCTGCCGGCGGATTGTTTGCTTCTATTAATGAAGAACAAATTGCGCGAGCGGTTAAAGATCAATTGGGAATTAATTTGAATGAAGATTTGTTGGTGATAATGGAACCAATCAAACGAATCGGTGAACATACGGTGAAATATCAAGTGTCGCCGGAAAAAATAGCAGAGTTTAATGTGGTAGTGGATGGGGAATAACAGAGTAAGCACTAAGCACTAAACCCTAAAAACTAAATAAGCACAAAATTCAAAATACAAAACAAAAAGTTTAGAGTTTATAATTTAGAATTTTACTTTTATGTCACACGAAGAAAATAAAGTAGCCATGGAAGACATTGTCAACATTGCGAAAAGGCGCGGATTTATTTATCCGAGTTCTGAAATTTACGGTGGATTTGCAAATGCGTGGGATTACGGTCCGTACGGAGTGCTACTAAAAAATAATGTCAAACAAGCGTGGTGGCAGGATGTTGTAATGAAGCGGTCGGATATTGTCGGCTTGGATAGTTCAATTTTGATGAACCCCAAGGTCTGGGAGGCAAGCGGACATTTGGAGAATTTCACCGATCCGTTGGTCGAATGTAAGAAGTGTCATCAACGGTTCAAGGCGGACGACCCATCCTTCGCCAAGGCTACGGAGGGCCTTCGCTGCCCAGAGTGCAGCGGCGGGCTGACGGAAGCTCAGCAGTTCAATATGATGTTCAAGACTCACGCAGGGCCAATGGAGGAGTCGGCGAGTCAGGTTTATTTGCGTCCGGAAACAGCGCAGGGGATATTTGTGGATTTCAAAACAATCCTCGATACTACTCGGAACAAGTTGCCGTTTGGGGTGGCGCAGATTGGTAAATCTTTCCGCAATGAAATTACGCCGGGAAATTTTACTTTTAGAACGAGAGAGTTTGAGCAATTTGAAATTGAATATTTTGTGAAAAGTGCGCTTGAAGCGAAGAAATCTTTTGATGAGTGGGTGAAGGTGAGATTTGAATGGTACAAAAGTTTGGGAATAAACGGAGATAATTTGCGTTTGCGAGAACATGATAAAAAAGATTTGGCGCATTATGCGGTGGAAGTGACGGATATTGAATATAATTTTCCGTTTGGATTTTCGGAACTGGAAGGGATTGCCAACAGGGGAAATTACGATTTGACCCAACATGAAAAGTTTTCAGGTGTTGATTTGAAATATTTTGAAGAAGAAACCAAACAGAAGATTTTGCCGTTTGTAGTGGAGCCGTCAGGCGGGGTGGATAGGGCGGTCTTGGCTTTTCTTCTGGATGCTTATACGGTGGAAAGGTTGAAGCCCTCCTCCGACGGAGCTTCGGACGGGCAGGGTGAAGAGAGAATTGTTCTCAGGTTTAGTCCACGGTTGGCGCCTATTAAGGCGGCGATTTTCCCATTGATAAAGAAAGAGCCGTTGATATTGAAGGCAAAAGAGATTTATCACCAGCTCAAAGAAAAATATTTTGTTGAATATGACGAGAGTGGAACGATTGGGCGCAGATACAGAAGGCAAGATGAGATTGGGACGCCGATTTGTATTACGGTAGATTTTGACACTCTGGAAGACGGCACGGTAACGGTGCGTGACCGAGACTCTATGAAACAAGAAAGAATTTCAGTTGATTCTGTTGCTGAATTTGTTGAAAAGAAATTAGGATAATTTTTTATTTAGTTTTTTCCGAGCGCCGAATCGCGCTCGACCGATTGTCGCTTTGTCTTGTTTTTTTCTTTGTCATTCCCGCGACCGTGGTCCCTCGAAGTCTTGGCGTAGTGGGAAGGCGGGAATCCATTTTCTTTAATTTGTTTTTGTTCTAAACGGGCACATCCCCGTTTAATCGGATGGATTTTTTATTAAGCGTCTTCGCGGCGCTTAACCCCGCGGTTACTTTTCTAGAAAAGTAACATAAAAGTCCCCGCCAGGGCCTAAGGCCCCCCTTCGGGGTCGTCGGGACTGTTCGCCTAACAAAATTAGCTTTCTTCGCTTACGGCAAACTCGTCGCTTGCCAGCTCCTCAAACATGCCTTCGCCTGCGCTAATTTTGTTGGCTCAATACATCCCTCCTCCAATGGCGGATGAAGACAGGGGTGTGGTAGAATAGTGAATGTTCGACAATTAGATATCAATCCTGCTTCGCTCTAACGAGCTACGCAGGACG
>CAYGIK010000023.1:0-8516 GCA_964350005.1 uncultured Candidatus Saccharibacteria bacterium | reverse complement strand
AATTGCCGTACTTAATGTTGTATTGCAAAGTATGATTCACCGCACCAACCTCTTGCATCACAGTCCCGATGTTATCCCGCACCGAATTCTGCTTCACTTGGCTAATATCCTGCCCGTCAATTACAATTCTTCCTTTGTCTGGGTCGTACAAACGGAGTAGTAGTTTGGTCAGCGTCGATTTCCCTCCGCCCGATGGTCCGATAATTGCCAACATCTCATGCGGATGAATAGTCAGATTAAAGTTGCGAAATACCGTTCGCTCTCCTTTTTGCCGCCTACTGCTTCTATATGTAAATGAAACTTTCTCAAACTTTATTTCACCATTAGTCACCTTCAGAGGTTTAGCATTTGAGATGTCGTCCACCGCCGGTTTGATATCCCAAATTCTAAATAGCCTGCCAATCGACACAAAACCAACCTGCAGTTGGTCGTAAATATCCGTCACCCAATGCAACGGCCCAAACACCCTATCCAAATAAGCAACAAACAAAATCAAGTCTCCAAGCGATAGGCTCCCTTTGAGCACCAGATACCCACCATAACCATAAACCCACATATACGCAGAATCCGCCACTACCTCTCGGACAATTCCCATCACCCGCACTGCCCGCTCCTTTCGTTTTGAAATTTCTACCCCCTTGTCATAGGTTTTGCCCAACCGCTGTTCTTCATAAGTTTGCCTACTAAATTCTTTTATCAGCTGATAGTGAAACAAATTCTCCATAAATAACTTTCCGCCCTTCTCCATCACATTGCGGAATTTCTTTTGCCAAAAGCGTAGTATCTTCGCTCTCCAAATTGAAATTGCAATATAAATCGGCGCCACAATTGCCAAACCCAAAGATAGCCTAAAATCAAACTTCATCAATACAACCACTGCAACAGCAAAAGTCAGTAAAGTCGGCAAAATTTCCGCAACAATATTTCGGGAAATACCAAACATTTCGCTTGCCCCGCTTTGGATTCTTTCTCTCAGTGCACCCGCCGACCGTTTCTCAAAATATTCCACTGGCAAAGTATGCAACTTCCGTAGCCCTTTAACTGAAAAATAAAGATACGCCCGAGTGCTGGATACATTACGAAAATACATTTCTATCGCGTTAGCCACCATAAGCAGAATTTGCAAAATAAAAAACATTCCTATTAGCCACAACAACACTTCCACTGGATCTGTCGTCGGAATAATATCCGCGAATAACTTACTCAGCTTGTGACTGGTCAAAAAATTAATCAGCTCTCGATACAACCAAGGAGTTGCCATATTGGCACCGGTACCAATCAACGCCAAGACTGTAATCAAAAACAAAACCGGATACATCGGCTTCATTTCTATAAGTAATCTCTTAAAATCCCTCACAACTAAATTCTATCCTCTATATTTTTTCGCACAATCTAGTTTTTTGGTTTCGAGTGTGCTATGATAGATTCATCGTCAAGGAGTTGGCGATTTTTTATATCTATCTTTCGAATAGTATTTAGATATTAAAAGTGGGCGGTTCAGCTGAACCGCCCACTCCAAGTTGCATCAATCGGGGGATTATATCTCCAGCAAGTAAAGCACCGCCGGAGGACCAAAAGGCTCCCCCCACCTGACAATTGCTACCCTGCTCCCCGCAGGAGCAGTTACCTGCACTTTTCCCGCCAGTTTCGGGTCTTGTTTAGACCCGAAATCCGCTTCGCCGATATAAACGGCTATTTCGGTAGCCTCCCCGATTATGAATATCTCGTACCCCGGATCACCAAACATAGTCCTTGACGGGTATACGAGAAGGTTGAAGGTGGTCTTCCCGATTTTATTAATACTATCGGGACTCTGGGCCCAAGTTTCGTCCCACTTGACTCCGGCCCACCTGTCATTGACCACATTCTTTGTTTCTTTCAGTGGGTTGCTCCAATTTTCATCAATAAAGAGCCCCACTTGAGTAGGCCCGGAAGGGCCGACAGAAATCGGCGAGGACACCCGAATACTTCCCTTCGGACATCCTGTCACAAGGATCATGGTCGCTACCGCGACCAACATCAGAATAACTCGCATCGCAATCACCTCCTTGTGCAAATCTTGTTGTTCAAGAAGAGTTCTCTCCTGTTTGAGAGCTTATCCAACTCAAAACAAGTAAACCGATAAACCCTATCAAGATGAGATAATATCCAACTTCGAATTGAATATTTACCCCCTGAAGACTTTTGTCGCCCTTTGCGAGCAGAGCAAACAAACAGCTTCCCAGCCCGATTCCTCCCACCGAAGAAAAATTGATAGCAGTCGGCGATAGCAGGCCGATTAGACCGACTACTCCAGCCAAAGCGCACGCTCCGGCCAAAATAAAGGCAGCGACAATGACAAGTGCGCCAATCCCTTCGCCCTCCTCGCCTGTCAGCATCTGCAAAAGGCCGAGACCAGTAAAGCTCCTCGATTCCACACCACCACAACCAACCTGTGGCAGTACTAAGAAAATAAACGGGATTGCAAGGGCAACCCATCCGAATATTTTCTGGAATGCTCCAGCAACACTACTACCAACAGCCCCATCGGTCCGCTCTCTTTCACGAAGAGCGGGATCAACCGATTCCTTGCAGACAGGGCAGTACCAAAGACCTCCCTCTGTTCTGAAGGTCGGCCCCAAACATGCTGGACACCTCGCCACAATGATCACCTCCTCAATGTCAAATAACCAGTAGTCGTTTTTTAGCCTCTAGAGCCAAAAACACGCCACCCGCAAGATAACACATCCACCCACAGGGTCAAGACAACCAGCATCTAGTGGCTAGTATCTAGTATCTGGAATCTGGAATTTAGAATCTGGCCCAACCCTACTCAACTCTTTCAACTCTCTACCAATTAGATGAACGATCGTTCATCTAATTGGAATATCAGCTTAGAATATCCGTTACCAAATTACCCTTCAAGGTATCCTTTTATGTACTGATCCAGCCGACCGTCAAGGATGGCAACACGGGCGCCTTTGACCAACGCATAGTTGTGATGCCAGTTATGCACCATCAGCATCCGAATCGCCTCGCGGTCTTTTGCCTTGAATCGCTCTCGAAGTTCCGCCCTCGAAATCCCCGACTGACAAGTCGGACAATCACAGGTCGAATCCAACACCTCTCTATCATTTTCAAATTGAGCGTTTTTAATGTCGTAGTGTTTTCCTGCTGAAAGCCACACCCGCCCATGTCGACCTTCCCGCGTTGCCGCAATCCCGTCAAAAGTATCCATTCCGCACTTGATGCAATTCAAAATATCCACCGGCTTACAAATCCCCAACATATGTCTGGGTTTATCTTCAGGCAATCTCTTCACGCAAAACTCCACCGTTTTACGCATCGCTTCTCTCGGCTCATCCCACGCCAATCCTCCAATCGCCACTGCAGGAATATTTTTCTTCAATTGCCGATTCGCATCCCACAAACTAATCGACCGCGCAAATTTATTTAGTCCGCCCTGCAATATGTAATAAAGTTTGTCATCCGCAATCCCACGCGACTTCCTGTGCCAAATTGCCGTTATAATCGCCGCCCGAACAAATTTCCACCAACCCCGCGCCATTGTATAAACTGTATTATCCAAAGGCATTATCAAATCCACTCCTGCATCTTTAGCCCACTCCACCACCTCCCGCGGAGTAATAAAAGTTTTCTTTCCGTTCAAATCAAAACCAATCCCGTTCAAATTCTGCTTCAAATGTTTCCCTAAACTGACCATCTGAAAACCACCCGAGTCGGACATCATCGGTCCCTCCCAATCAACCCCTTTCCGCACATCAGTCGCGCCGTCCTCTCTCATCCAAAAAGTATTCCTCAACAAAATCACATCCTTGGCATTTGTAATATCCGAAGGCAAAAATCCCCAATGCTCCAGCGCCTTGGTGTAATTTAGCGTAATAGACGGAGTCAAAATCTCCCCGCGTTCAGTGACGAGCTTCCCCGCCCTCGCCTTCCCGTCCCTCATTTGTATTTCGAATTTGATACTCATAAACCTAGCCAGACTACCAGAAAACCCCGCTTTCTACTACTAGTTATGAGTTATGAGTTGTGAGTTATGAGTGAAAAATATTCCTCCCCTGCCATAGGAGGAGGAACGTAATCAATTGAGTAAAATCTCTGCAGGTGAAGCCGCATGTTTGAGCCCGATGGCTATCGGGCGAGTTCGGCGAGAACGCTAAGGAGATTTTTGCCAATTGATAGTTCCGACGACGTGGGCAAGCGGTTTCCGTCGCTTTGACAAGACAAAGCGACAATCGGTCGAGCGCGATTCGGCGCTCGGTCCCGCCATGCCAAGCGCGGCGAGAGCGCTTGAAAAGAAAAATAAAACTTATAGAAAGACCGCCCAGCAGGGCGGCCTTTCTAAAAAATAATTTTAGGGTGGAAATGAGAGCAGTGAGCTTACACTAACTCGACTTTTGCTCCAGCGGCCTCTAATTTCTTCTTAATCTCTTCGGCGTCCGCTTTCTTTACATTTTCTTTAACTATCTTTGGCGCGCCTTCGACTAAGTCTTTGGCTTCTTTCAAGCCCAGCTCGGTCACTTCGCGAACTGCCTTAATCACATTGATTTTGTTGGCACCAGCATCAACCAAGTTGATGTTGTATTCGCTCTTCTCTTCGACAGCTGCAGCTCCAGCACCGGCACCACCAGCGGCGACAACGGCAACAGGCGCGGCACTCACGCCGAACTTGTCTTCCAATACTTTCACAAGCTCTGCCAACTCAAGCACAGTCATCTCGCTGACCATGTCCAAAACTTTTTTGGCATTGCCCGACAACTTACTCGCATCTACCTTCTTTTCCGGAACATCCGCCTTAGCTTCAGCGGCGGCGGATTCTTTGACCAGTTCAGCTTTCACTTCTTCGGCCTTTGGTTCCTCCACGGCAGGCGCCTCAACTGTCGCTTCCGCAACTTCTGGGGTCTGCTCTTCTGGAGTTGTATTTTCATTTGCCATAATAATTACTCCTTTCCTAGATTTATAGATACATAGATAAATAGATTATTGGTCTATCAAACCATTAAGCCATTTGGCTATGAATCTCTTTTATTACGTTATAAAACGACTGCAAATTGTAATTCAATCCATAAACAAAATTCGCAATCGGTGCATTCATACTTCCCACCACTCGACCCATTAATTCTTCATAAGACGGGAGCATTGCCAGTTGCATAATCATATCCGCGCCAACAATCTTCCCGTCAATGATGCCCAAAGTAATATGCACCCTATCATCACTCTTTTTTGCAAATTCATAAGCTACTTTAGAAACGCTAACCTCATCCGCATTTCCCCAAACCAATCCGTAGCTTTTTCCTGTCTTTGAAATTGACAATCCATCAATCCCCGCTTGTTTGGCGGCAATCTGCACCAAGGTTGGTTTGATAACTGTGTACTTCAAACCTTTAGCCCGCGCTTCTTTGCGAAAACTATCCAAATCCACCATCGTGAGCTTGTTGAAATCCGTCACCACGCTATTCGCGCTTTGCTTCAGCACCTGCGTGAGCTCATCAATCACCACTCCTTTTTGTACCTTACTTTTAGGCATAATAATTGGACTTATGGTCTATGGACTAATGGACTTATAGCTATTTGTCTATTGGTCTATCGTCTATTAGTCTAGTTAATAAAATTCGTCTCCTTTCAGAGACGAGATAATCCTTTCCCTAGATGCTAGATACTAGCCACTAGATGCTGATTACTCCTTTTCGGCAGGACTTATGGTTGCCCGCTGTCTCTAAAGGACAGAAGTATCTTACCCGAACCTATTTCCCCTGTCAACCCCAAATAAAAAATCTGCCCCGCTCTCACCAGCGGGGCAATTAATCAATCAGGGACTATCAGGGCAAGATAGAAGGAATAGCCATCGGGAGAGTCAACTTGTTGCCCACGAGTTTCTCCATAGCCTCCCTCAGCTCTGTCATCGAGATGCCCAACTCTTTGGCTAGATTAGCCACAAATTCCTTGTCCGAAAGCTTTTGGCGAAGAGTCTTTAGGTCGGTGGGGTCAACGATCGCCGCCAAGATTCTTAGCTCTAGTCTCGACAGTGTCAACGCCTCCGTGACAAAATCTTCAAAAGCTCGGTAGACATTGGGCACCCACAGAGCCACAATCTTGTCACGAATCACATTGGCATACTGGCGCATTTCCCATTGAGCATGCTCATCGCACCGAAGTTGTAGGAAGTGGAGCAGATTATGCAAATCGATATTCCAGAACCACTCAGTGTAAGTGGCTACTGGCAAATTGATTCGCGCAAGCTCTCGAGACACGCCTTCGTCCACCAGCCTTTGATAGTTTTGATGCACCAAAACCCTCTCAGCTTGGATTACTTCCAGAATCTTGCGCGCCTTTTCGATTGGTATGCTTTCCCCGCTACCTTGACGATTAATCTTGTCCTGATACTTTATTCGTTCTAAGTCAGGTTCATAACATTCGTCTTTTAGCGTTGAATAGCGTCCCGACAGTTCGTTTACACGAGCCGTGCGATGACGAATCCACTGGCGCGCAACGAAAATTGGAAGCTTGCAATGCAGGGTGAGCTGCAACTGCTCAAACGGACTGGTGTGATTATGGCGCATTAGGTATCGCATCAACTCGGCATCCTCGGCCGGAGTTTTAATACCCTCGCCCATAGACACCCGAGCCGCTTGAACGATCCGTGCTTCCGTCCCCATATAATCCACCACTCGAACAAATCCCTTGTCCAATACCGGTATCGGTATTCCAAGAATTTTGTCCAAGGCGGGACAACTGGATCGCTTCGTAGGTTTCCCTTTTGCCAAGGTTCACCCCCTTATAAATTTCCTGCATTCAGTAAACCACACTAACCACTTATAAGCAAAGAGCCCGCTTTCGCGGGCTCTTACAATGAACGATAAAGTTCAAACATTACGATTCGTTCGACGACGGGATGTGGTAGGGGCCCTGAGAGATAGGAATCTTCAGACGCTTAACCACTATGTCGCTAATCTCTTTTGCGATAGCCTCTGAATCACGATGGGCGTTAATCGTGATGATTTCTGGGAATAGATGTTTTTGAGTAGTAGCCAGTTGTTTGAATCCAACAAGGACCCTTTTTTGGAACTCGATTTTTTCAAACAACTCGCGCCCCTTTCGCGTGCTGTCCCTGTCTATCCTCCTAATCGCTTCTTCTGGAGGAATATCCAACAAGAATGTCGTTCCTGGTCTTGGGAATTCTTTGTTGACATCCAAGATGTCCTTAAACGACACTCCGTCGGCCATTCCGTACGCGTAAGAGGAATAGTCATAGCGAACGCAAAGCACTATATATCCCTCGTGTAAATGCTCCAGAATTTCAGGTATATGCCCTCTGCGGTCCCACGCATACCAATGGCACTGAAATTCTTTCGCCGACGGCTTCGCCAGTTCTCCGCGGAGAATGGCCCTGATAATAAGACCTTCCTTAATGTCTCGGGGTTCTTTTGTTTTCCGAATTTTACACCCATTGTTCTCAAGGAACTCCCCCAACAAATCGGCTTGGCGGTCCTTGCCAGAACCGTCTCCACCGTCAATCACGATGAAATTCTCAAGAAGCTTTTTTCGATGAGGCATCCCCTCACCTCCTTCGTATCAAGATACAATACCGAAACCCCGCCCCCTTCAATCGGTCGGTTGTTTCTTACCCAAATTATACCATTTACCTTTCCGTAATTCTGCTATTCGGCAGAATGAAGGAGGGCACCCTCCTGTTATAAGCTGAAATCTAGAATTTGGAATTTAGATAGTATCTAGTATCTAGCGGCTAGTATCTAGTTGCTACCCCCTTCCTCAAAACGCACGATCGTGCGTTTTTAGTAACATTTTTAGTAACTATCACCTAACCAAAATAATTACCCAAATGATTACCTATTTGTACGATCGTACAAATAGGTAATACAAATCCCCTATTAAGCTGGGGGAACTACTTTAGCCAGTACTTCCAAAACCACCCCTGTTCTTTGTTCCAATTATTTTTTGCTCTCTAAAATTTGCTACCCCAATTTTTACAAACACTCCCTGAGCAAATCGACAGCCCTTTTCGATTTTAAAAACTTGATCACTGGTGTTAAACACCTGAATTAAAATTTCATCATCCGATCCATGATAATATTCATCTACAATCCCCACCCCATGCGATACCATCAACCCCGGCATATGTTTTGGTGTGCTAGATCGCAAAGCTAACATCAAAAAATATCCCTTTGGAACACCAACAATTAAATTAGATGGAACTCGTACCAAAGATTTTGGCTGGATGACTACCTCTTCTCTAGCATAAATATCAAACGCCGCCGCGCCCTTGGTTTGGTACTCGGGCATCGGCAAACTCATATCAATTCTTTTTATACTCACTTTCATCACCGCCATTATATCACCGCAAAAAAAACCGCCCTTTCGAGCGGTCTCCTTTTATCTTTTAGGTGGAGGTAAGAGCAGTGAGCTTGTCTTTTCATCCCATCGAGCAAATTGCCTCCTCCTTCATCCGCCATTGGAGGAGGGATGTATTGAGCCAACAAAATTAGCGCAGGCGA
>CAYGIK010000022.1:0-9154 GCA_964350005.1 uncultured Candidatus Saccharibacteria bacterium | reverse complement strand
CCAAACCGCGCGGCTAACCTCTAACACCTAGCCCCTGCTTTGCAACAACGCAAGGGGGGGGCTATTTGACGCTTACATAATAGACATATTAAACCCTTGTTTACTGAGGATATCTTAGTTTTGCAAATTATTTTGAATTTATGCTACGTTCACTTTTACATAATCCTCTTCAGGTGTTAAATAGCCATTTGTTGCATGTACTCTCTGACGATTATAAAATATCTCATTCGGTGTTTATCATTGCGTTTATATGCGCCGTGTAGGGCCGATATCACGAGTTCCTTAGTCGTCCTCTCGCTCTCTTCTTTGTGGTTACGGTTTTCTTTCTCCAGCTTTCGAAGAGCTTCAGCGCTTGGGCTTAAGTAACCATTTTCTGGAAAAGGACCATTTGGAATATTTTTGGCTCTTGTTGCCCATGTTTACAGGGTAGTTGGTTTTACCCCAAGTTCTTCAGCCACACTACATCTCTTGTGCGGCTTCGGCTGCTAGTTGCCGTTGACGGAGTTCTTCTTTCTCCTCATTGGGTATTAACCGGTCTACCAAAAATCCCATCAGGATAATGGCAGGCAGGTTAACGGCGGCACGGGCGATGGTGAAACGCCAGCCAAGTGCGGTTGCTTCAAAGAGGAGCAGAGGAATTTTTAGCGTGGACCAGGAAAAAAGGAAGATCACAATATTAGCAAAGCGAGCTCCTTTTTTCAACATTACCACTGCCACGGGAAACGCCACATATAATGGGCCTGCTGCGGCAGCACCCAAAAGGATACTTAGGGCAATGCCGCGTGTTCCTGACTTTTCACCTAAGTGCCGGATAATCATTTCCCGGGGAACCCAAACTTCTAACAGTCCCAAGAGAATAAAAATAGGAGGAAGGACTCCCAGCATATCGCGAAAGTTTTTGCCTGTCATGGTTGCCATCGAGCGGCCAAATTCTGGATTCCAGAAACCTAAACCGAAGGCAACGAAAAGAAACAGAAAAGTAAGCCGGTAGCGCTTGATGGAGTTCATAAGATTAACCTCCCAACAATCACGGCTGCCAGAAACGAATAGAGAAAAGCCAGGCTATTACGAAGCAGGGTATAACGTTTGCCGAAGTAGCGGATTTCCAGCGGTGCGGTGATAAAGCCCACCATCATTAGTGTGGAGATAAACACTACAATCTGTTGAACCCCTGCTCCTACATCAAGCAGTGATTTCGCTAGTGGGAAGGCGATAAATCCGGGCATCAGAGTTACAGAGCCGAAGATGGCAGTAATCAGCATCCCGGTAGCTCCACTCTGTCCGCCCACCAAGGCTTGGATCAGAGAGGGTGGGGTTAACGTCAGGACAATAGCGATGAGAATAAGGATGGCTGAGAATTCGGGGAAAATATTTAGAAAAGCTTTTTTCGCTATCAATAATGATTTTTTGGTTTTTTGATGATCCTTTGTATAGGAATAGCATAGACCACCAAGGGCAGCCAGATAAAGAAATACAGTGAACATCTTAGTCACTCCTCTTCTTCAAAGGTTTTTCATAGCGAGACAGGAGTTTCTCCACCATACGCATACGCTTTGTCAGCGTCCGCATCCAAGCCATTAACACATCGATGCCATCGCTAGTGATCTTGTAGCAGCGCCGAGCCGGCCCCGCTTCGCTTGGCTCCCAATTGGAACGCACCAACCCTTCTTTTTCCATGCGCCGTAGTGTGCGATAGATCTGCCCGGGGTCCTGACAGCGGGGATCAAAGTCAAACTGGTCTAGACTGTCCATCAGTTCATACCCGTGGGAAGATTTTTCCGCTAACAATAAGAGCATGCATGGTTCAATGAATCGCTCAATTTTCCCTTCAGGACAAGGAACATCCCGCCCTGACTGCTTGGATTCAGTATCTTTCATCAATAGAATCACCTCCACACATATATGTATAACACACATAGTGATTTCCTTTATTATAAGCGTATGCTCCCTAAAAAAGCAAGAGAAATTCTGGGCGAGGGGCATGAGCTGTGGAAAAACCGGATTTCCAACATACATTGTACTTGCCGGGTCCAAAGAATCCAAAAAAGATGAAAAAAGCACTTTTATTTGCCATCCTCGATGACTACTCGAGATACATTGTACAGGCCCAGTTTTACTGGGATGAGAAACTTCCCCGTTTGGAAGACAGCTTAAAGAAAGCGATTCTTCGTCATGGTCTCTGTGAGCAATTTTATTGCGATAACGGTTCTGCGTTCTCTTCAGCACACCTTGCCCGTATCTGTGGCAAACTGGGGATACAGCTTAGCCATAGCCGCCCGTTTCGGCCAGCTGGTCGCGGAAAAATTGAGAGATATTTTCAACTCGTTGATACCAGTTTCAAGCCGGAAGCCTACCAGCAAATTGAAGCCGGCCACATCGGTACGCTGGAGGAGCTAAACAGTGCCTTTGCCGCCTGGCTGGACGGCTACTACCACATCCGCAAGCATGGTAGTACTGGTGTATCTCCCAAAGCACGACTGCAGGAAAGTCAGCGAAAAACCACTCGCGTCTCGGCTGAAAAACTGACCGACATCTTCCTGTGGGAAGAGGAGCGGACGGTGGACAAGGCTGGTTGCGTCAGCGTAGTAGGTAACCAGTATGAAGTATCCTTAGAAGGTGAAACCGGATGAGCCACAACAACCGAAACTTGAAGGATTATCCTTCTTCCAGGCGGCGGAACAACGCAGGCGAAATGAATTAAACGGTGATCCCTTTACCGTTGTCCGAGAAAGGGGTCATGGTCATGAGTAGTCCATTTAGCCGCCAGATTGATCCATCGTTCCTCTACCAGTCAAAAGGCCACAAGGAAGCCCTCGGCCGGCTGTATCTCATGGTGGAAAGCAATCTTTTGGGTGTGCTCACCGGTGAGGTGGGCAGCGGAAAGTCTACATTAATCCGGCATCTTTTTCAAAGCCTGGATGCCAAACGATACTTTCCCATCTACATGTCCATACCAGGCTTAAAACCCAAGGATTTCTACGGGGAGCTCCTGCGTCATGTAGGTGAAGAAATTCCGTTCTCTCTAGCTAAAGCAAAGCGTCTCTGGTCGGAAACATTGGAATCCCGACAAGAGCAAGGCGACAAGTCATTAATCGTTGTGGTGGATGAAGTGCAGGAGATGAGTCCGTCCATGCTGGCAGAACTTCGTTTTGTGGTAAATCACCAGATGGATTCCTGTTCGCTGTTTCCTTTAATTCTGGTTGGCCAGCCTGAGTTCCGTCGGACACTGCGTCTGAAAAAGCATGAGGCCGTAGCTCAAAGAATCCCCATGCAGTACCACTTAAGTGGCCTCAGTCCGGAAGAAACGGCTGCATACATTCGGCATCAGATGCAGGCGGCCAATCTGACAACACCCATGTTTGCCGAGAGTGCCATCTCTCAGGCCCACGCTGCCAGTCAGGGGATTCCCAGGATGATTAACCTCATTTGCAGCCAAGCATTGTATGATGCAAAGCAACGCAACAATGATGTCATAGAGGAATCCCATATTATTCGTGTTCTGACTGATCTCGACCGGCAAAGAGGTGTTATTGCTTAATCGTAGAATTTTAACCTAAACGAAGTGACGGCTGGATTCTCACTCTGCTTTCGGGTTGTCGTTCAAGCAGCAACACCATTGGCGGTGAGAATTCCGCCGTCAGAATTCGTGAGAGGCGACAGTGTAGCAGGTGCGACGCCAAGTGTTTCACTGATCTTGCTCAGCGCGCCGTTCTCAGGCGGCAACATCATACGAATTGCTGTTTCCTTTACTCTTCTTGTGTAGGCCATTAGTAATCCCCCAATCGATTCTATTTAGGATACTTTTTTTAATGGTCTACGACAACTATTGTGACACATAGGGTTATCCGAGAGAGCTTGCCAAACGCAACCTACATAGGCTTCACGGGGACGCCTATTTCAAGCAAAGACCGCTCGACCATCGAGGTTTTCGGCAACTACATCGACATCTATGACATGACCCAAGCCGTGGAGGACGGCGCAACCCGCCCAGTCTATTACGAGAGCCGAGTCATCCACCTAAAACTGGACGAAGACATCCTGCACCTCATCGATGCCGAGTACGACATCATGGCGCAGAATGCCGAGGACTACGCCATCGAAAAGAGCAAGAAGGAACTCGGCAAAATGGACTCTATTCTCGGAGCAGAGCAGACCGTCACCGCGCTCTGCGAGGACATCATCAAGCACTACGAAGAAAATCGCCAATATGAACTCACGGGCAAGGCGATGATAGTCGGCTATTCCCGCGCCATCGCTATGGCAATCTACCGTAAGCTGCTCGAACTCCGTCCTGAATGGGCGGAGAAAGTCGGCGTGGTTATGACCGAAAGCAATAAAGATCCTGAAGAATGGCGAAGCGTAATTGGCAACAAACGTCACCGAGACGTAATGGCAAAGCGGTTCAAAGACAATGACGACCTGCTGAAAATCGCTATCGTCGTAGATATGTGGCTGACAGGATTTGACGTTCCCTCGCTGGCAACAATGTACGTTTACAAGCCGATGGCAGGACACAACCTCATGCAGGCAATCGCACGTGTCAATCGGGTTTACAAGGATAAAGAAGGCGGCTTGGTAGTCGATTATGTCGGCATCGCTTCGGCTCTGAAACAGGCGATGAATGACTACACTAACCGCGATAAGAACAACTACGGAGATACGGACATCGCCAAGACTGCTCTTCCGAAGTTCATCGAGAAACTGGAGGTCTGCCGCGATCTTTTCCATGGTTTCGACTATTCCGGCTTTATGCGGTCAAACGCCAGTGACCTTTCCCGTGCTAAGGCAATCAGCGGTGGGGTGAACTTCCTGACGGCAATAGACAGACAACCAAACAGATTTATGGAAGAGACGGTATCACGCATTGCCGAGCCATCGATAGGATATGGCGACACCACAAGCCGCAAGGAGGCTTTCATCAAAGAGGCTATGCTCCTGCGTCAGGCACTATCCCTTTGCCGTTCGCTACTGACTGCGGAACAGCGGTACGAAGCTGCCTACTTTGAGGCGGTGCGGACACTCCTTACCCGCATCACGGGCGAAGGCAAGCCGCTCTCCCTGAAAGAAATAAATGCACGCGTCAACGAACTGTTGAAAGCAAGCATTCAAAGCGAAGGTGTTATTAACTTATTCTCGGACGTGAACACAGGCTTTTCCCTGTTCGACCCGAAATTCCTTGACGAAATCGCCAAGATGAAGGAGAAGAACCTCGCCGTCGAAATTTTGAAGAAATTGCTCGCCGAGCAGGTGTCCCTCTACCGCAGAACGAACCTCGTCAAGTCGGAGAAGCTCTCGGAAATGCTCTCGCGGGCAATGAAGGCGTACTTGAATGGTATGCTCTCCAACGAGGAAGTCATCGCCGAACTGATGAAGATGGCGAAGGAAATGGCGACGGCATCTGCCGAGGGTGACGCGATGGGGCTCTCCGACGAGGAGTTGGCGTTCTACGATGCCCTAACCCGCCCCGAAGCTGTCAAGGACTTCTACGACAACGATGAACTAGTGGCGATGACCCATGAACTTACGGATATGCTCCGCAAGAACCGCACCATTGACTGGCAGAAGAAAGAGTCCGCCCGCGCCGGTATGCGCCGGATGGTCAAGAAGCTGCTGAAAAAATACAAGTACCCGCCGGAAGGGATGGAGGACGCAATCGCAACCGTTATCGGGCAATGCGAGATGTGGACGGATAATTAAGGGGGGGCAAAGCGATGAACGCTTTCAAAAGCAATATCTACAAATACCTTGGCGGGACGTGCCAATACCTGATACCGCTGTATCAGAGAACTTATAGTTGGGAGTGCGAGCAGTGCGCCCGCCTTTGGAGCGACATCGTAAACCTCCATACCACGCACAGGGAGGGTCATTTCGTCGGCTCAATTGTCCGCATTGACGAGGACTCGGCGGCAGGGTCTACCCTTGCGATGATTATCGACGGGCAGCAGAGGCTTACCACGTTAACCCTGCTCCTCGTCGCCCTGCGCGACTATGCGGCGGCTCACGTAGATTGTGGCGTGAACCCGAACAAGATAACGGACACTCTACTCTTGAACCAGTACGAGACGGGCATCGCCAAGTACAAGCTACTCCTCACGCAATCCGACAGGGGCGCACTGATAAAGAAGATTGAGGGCGCTCCGATTCCCAATACCTTGAAATCCCGTGTGCTGGACAACTACGGCTTCTTCTCAGGGCAAATCGGCAAGGGCGAGATTGCACCATCCGACCTATACGACGCCATCGGAAAACTGCAAATCGTGGACATCGTCCTCAACCGCCAGCACGATGACCCGCAGGCGATTTTCGAGAGCCTCAACTCCACGGGTATGGACTTGAAGGACTCCGACCTCATCCGCAACCATTTGCTGATGGGCTTGGACTCCGCAACCCAGACAGACGTGTACAACAACATCTGGCGCCCGACGGAACTACTTTTTGATTACGAACACCAGAGCGAGCTGTTGGATAACTTCTTCCGTGACTACCTCACGATGAAACTCGGCAGGATTCCGCGCAAGAACGAGGTCTACAAGGAGTTCCGCGCTTACCACAACGGGAGGGGGCTGCCCATCCGAGAACTCTGCCAAGACATTTACAGCTTTGCAAAACACTATACCGATATGTATTTCGTCAGGAGCGGCGACACAATCTTGAAGTCGCTGTATGGCGATATGAAAGCCATCCGTATGGAGGTTGCCTATCCGTTTCTGCTGAAAGTCCACGACGACTGCGACAAGGGTTTGATAACCATCGAGGAACTGCGGGAAATACTACGGTTTTGCGTAAGTTACGTCCTGCGCCGCGCTGTATGCGATATTCCGACGAACTCCCTGAATAAGACCTTCGCCACAATGAAGAACGACATCAAACCTGGCGACTACCTGAACTCGGTGAAGGCGTTCTTTATCCTGCTCGATTCCTACGCTATAGATAATATGTTCAAATCTATAAAAGTGTACTCTGGACAAGTATAGAAATACTGGACTTATCATATTCAACAAGTCCTTCGTTCTTCATCTTCTGCAATTCCCGTGACAGTGAAGTACGTTGCACCCCGATGCGGTCAGCAAGCTCTTTTTTTGTTAGCCGAAGTTGTAGCGTCTGACTCTTCTGCACTTTGTATTCGCTTTTTAAATAAGCGATGATACTTTTGCGAATAGAACGATTCACATAATGTTTAAGTTTGTCACCCAGTAATAGTGAATGATCGGAAATATATTCTAAGTAAACTTTTAAGAAATCTTTATTTGTTGCACAAAAATCAAAAACGAGATTCTTGGCGATGCTGAGCAACATTACCTCTGTTTTAGCAGTTACCATCATTGGATAGCAAGGATTCTTAGAAAATAATAAATTGCCCCCAAGAATATCGTCGGGGGAAAACTCGGTAATCCTCATCAAATTTCCGGCATCATCAATCCGTTCTATGACAACTTGTCCATTCAAAATAACGTCAATTGAACTACAGCAATCACCATCAAAATGTATGATTTCGCCTTGTGAATATTTGTTTACTTGAATATGCTTATTGGCATTAAGGTTCTGTTCCCAATAACTTTCGGGTATAGTCTTCAAAAGTGAAAAATCGTTAAAAATATTTGTTGGCAAATTCATTAAATATCCTTTCTGAGTTACCGAGGTAACGCCACTCTTTTTGACTATAGTATATACTTTGTCTAAAAGAATGGGAAGGAGATTTTTAAATGGATGTATTTACACTGTCATTTTGGGGCATTTCAATTGCTTTAACTGGTCTATCACTAGTCAAAAGCAAGAAGAAGACCTTTGAAGCAATGAAAAAATCAAAAGGCATGATGGGAAATATGCTTGGAGAAATAATCGCAATTATTTTCATTATGGGTAATGATGTAACAGATCACTCAAAACCGAAAGTCGCTGTTAACCAATTAGAAAATGTGAATTCGGGTAATATGACAATGATTCTTAAAACCGTGAGTAAATGTTCAACTCAAGCGATTACCATTAATGCGAGTGGGGGTGCATCATAAAATGAAAAAATACAGGAAATTAATTCAATTGGCATTCTTATTCAGTTTCTTTTTCATTATTGCAAATGGAAATATGTTCATATGGTTAGGGTTGTTTCTAGTCAGTTTAATTGGGGCTACAATTTTTGGGAGATTCTATTGTGGTTACATTTGTCCAATGGATACGGTTATGGGATCAACTGGGAATATTTCGAAAAAACTAAATTGGCGAACTAAGTCAGTTCCAAAAGTACTTCAAAGTAAATACCTGCCTTGGATTGTGTTGTTATTAATGATTGGCACGATGGTTTTATCAAAAAAAGTATTCCATCAAGAGGTGCCAATGTTAATCCTATTGATGGCCGTATCTATCTTAGTAACGTTGAGATATGAAGAGTGGGTTTTCCACAATCACATCTGTCCATATGGCGCATTACTAAGTCTAACGGGTAGGTGGGCTAAGTTTTCAACAAAAGTTGAACCAAACTTGTGTAATGGTTGTAAAAAATGCGAAACGGTTTGTCCATCTAAAGCCATTAGTGTAGATCGCTTAACTAAGGTAGCGCAAATTGATCCGTCAACCTGTCACCAATGTCCAGCGTGCATTATGGTGTGTCCTAAAAATGCGATTCATTACACTGGTAGCTGAAATGAAAATTACACCCGAAATTAAAGCAATTTAAAATGCTTATATGCAAGCTAGAAGTGAAAATAATCGGCCTGAAAGGAGCCGGCTTAAGGCAGAAGCAATGGCACTTATGAATCAGGCGAGTTCAGAAAGGACACCAGAAGCAACTCAAAACAGAGAAGCGTTGAAGACTTCCCAAATCACTCAAAATGAAGATGGTGATCAGTTGATTATTTTATCAAAGATAGGAGCAAGCACCTCAAAATAGTAGCTGAATCAAAATAGCTCCGGTTTTAAAAGCGTGATCATTTGCCCAGAAGTATGAATGAGATGATCATCGGCCATGTTTTTTAGTTCCCGGGAAACAGAGGGTCTGGCAACGCTGATGATATCGGCAATCGCTGATTTCGAGTGCTGAAGTTTGAAGGTTTGCAAGCCACTGATTTTGAACTCGTTTGACAAGTAAAGCATAAGTCTTGAGCGAACTGTTTTTTGCAAGTAGAATTTCCCCAGTTTTGCAGAGTACTTTTCCCCAGGG
>CAYGIK010000021.1:0-9879 GCA_964350005.1 uncultured Candidatus Saccharibacteria bacterium | reverse complement strand
GATGAAACTAATCATCGGACTCGGTAACCCCAGCAAAAAATACGAATCAACTCGCCACAATATCGGGCGAATGGTTGCCGATTTACTAGTCAAAAAACTAAAATTGAAATTTAAAAAACATATTCGCACTGAAACGGAACTGGCGGAAGGACAAAGAATAATCATTGCCAAACCGACTAGTTTTATGAATAATTCAGGTAGAGCTGTGGCGCGGGTAGCCAACTATTTCGATATTTCAACCAAAAACATTGTAGTGGTATATGACGACTTGGATCTTCCGCTTGGTACAATTCGTTTCCGTAAATCCGGCAGTAGTGGCGGACACAACGGTATGCAGTCAGTCATAGATAATTTAAAAACCGACTCAATTGCAAGAATAAGAATCGGTATCGGTCGTCCCACTTCCAATTCTGTCACCGATTATGTTCTGGAACCTTTTACCAGAACACAGCTGACAGAGTTAAAACCTGCTTTCAACGAAGTTGTTGATTTGTTGCTTGAAGACCTGTAGTTTATATAAGCAAAAGGAAGGAGTGACCCTTCCCTTTGCCGGTTCCCCGACAAGCTACGCTCTTGCGTTGCTGGCGGGTATTTCTCCCCACAGTTTTCAGTATCAGCCGTGAGGCTTTTTACCAAGACCCTTAAAAGTTAATTTCAAAGGGTGGGATACCAATTGGAATAAGCAGGGAGAATCCTGTTCGCAAAACCTTATGTTTCTTTTGTGGCCAAGATTCTACTGCCTATGTGCTAAGATTTTTCATTTACTTTTCTTCCCATTATACCAAAATAATTCATTTTCGTCAATACAGTGGACGAAACATTCTACCGACTGCTACTGGATAAATTCGCTCGCACAGAGCCTTTCCAGAACCTCCTAAAGACAGCCGGCATCAAACCCATCACGCTTACCGGGCTCAACCAGTTTGGGCGAGTTTTGTTATTAACCGCTCTACGAAAAAATCAGGACAAACCAATCATCTTTATTACCAAAAACGAGCAGGAAGAATTCAAAATTCAAAAACTACTGCAGGATATGTTTAAAATCGATTCCAGCATTTACCCCCCTATTCGTTCCGACGCATTCAATCGGCAGGAGTTCATCACCAATTTTCAACAGCGAATCAAAGTCGGCGAGAGTATGGCACATTCTAAAACAATTACCATATTTTCTAGCCGTAACTTGATTGAGCCCTTAAGCACTCCCGCAACCAGTCTAAAAATATCTATCGGTGACGAATTATCCTTGACGCAATTTATTGGAGACTTGGTAGCACTTGGATTTGAAAGACAGGTAAAAGTTTTTCAAATCGGTGAAGTCGCGAGCAGGGGAGAAGTAGTGGATATCTTCGCTCTAGGGCAGGACAATCCATGGCGAATAACTTTCAACGGAAATAAAATTGAACAAATCTATAATTTCAATCCTGTCAGCGGACAAAAAATAAGAACAGAAGAGGGGATTGAGATTCCTGCACTGAAAATAAAAAACTTTGCTCCAACCCTTGCTGAATTCCTCGAGGATCGCAAAGAGGATTATCTGATAATTATGGACCACACCGAAGACATTCTTCAGTCACTCTATGAAATATTTATGGCAAGTGAAAATGTGGGACTCGTCGGACTCAATCAAGCACTCAACAATCTTCCGTTGGTCAAGATTGAAACTATCGCATCTGACGAAATCAAACAACTGAATTTTGAGTTTATGACACCTTCAATCTACGCTTCTCAAATCGACCGCCTTACCCGCGATATTGCTAAATATCTGAAAGCAGGTTGGCAAATCGGTATCGCCACCGATAAAACCAAATCAATTACTCAAATCTTAAAAGAAGCCGATATAGCCGTTGGCGAAAACCCGATTCTTTTGTCATCTGTTGGAGGGCTTGGTACAATCAGCCCAATCCTGAAACTAATTCTTCTCACTGACGAAGAGATTTTTTCTATTGTCACTCAAGTTGATACAAAAACCAGCCACAAACAGCAACGAATGTTTATGGGGGATATCCAACGCAGTGACTACATCGTTCATAACGATCATGGCATTGGTCGACTGCTAGATGTTCAACGCATTGAACTCAACGGGATTGAGCGAGAATATCTTATTTTGGAATACGCAAAAGGGGACAAACTCTATGTCCCCGTTGATCAAATAGATAAAATTAGCAAATATGTTTCGGCTGATGGTCACGAACCCCAACTCACTCGTCTTTCCAGCCAATCGTGGAAAAGAGTAATTACCCGCATCAAAAAAGAATCACACAAATTCGCAAAAGAATTGCTGGATTTATATGCGAAGCGTCAACTAAATAATGGAATCAGTTTTGATTCTGACGAGTTGTGGGAAAAAGCGTTAGCCGATTCTTTTGTTTATCAAGAAACTCCCGACCAAGAAACTGTCATCAACGAAATTCTTGCTGATATGGAGCGTGACAAACCAATGGATAGATTACTGGTTGCTGATGTAGGATTCGGAAAAACCGAAGTGGCAATTCGCGCCACTTTCAAAGCCGTCACCTCTGGCTATCAAGTGGCAATCCTTGCCCCCACCACTATTTTAGTAGAGCAACATTACAAAACTTTTGTTGAGCGTTTGCAGTCTTTTGATGTAAAAATAGCCGCCCTAAGCCGATTTAAATCAAAAGCAGAACAAGATAAAGTTGTCGCCCAGCTTCGTCTGGGTGAAGTAAATGTTGTTATTGGGACACACCGATTACTTTCCAAAGATATTCGTTTCAAAAATCTTGGACTGATTGTTATAGACGAAGAACAGCGTTTTGGTGTGGCGCACAAAGAAAAATTGAAGCTCTTGCGTAGTGAAGTAGATGTATTATCGCTTACTGCCACTCCAATCCCAAGAACTCTGAATTTGGCACTTTCAGGTATTAGAGATATCAGCGTAATCGAAACTCCACCCACCAATCGCTTACCCATTATCACCACGGTCATACCTTACGGCAGTAATACAATCAAAGAAGTAATAGAACGGGAAGTTCGCCGAAGCGGTCAGATCTACTTCGTTCACAATCGTGTCCAAACTATCGATACCGTTCAGCACCGTCTGGAACAATTGATGCCCGAAGTAAAATTTGTTCACGCTCACGGTCAGATGAGCGAACGAATGCTGGCGAAAATAATGCAAGATTTTGATGCGCATAAATATGATGTTTTGATTGCATCCACTATTATCGAAAACGGCATCGACAATCCTAATGTGAACACTTTGGTAGTTGATGATGCCGGACGATTTGGGTTGTCTCAACTGCACCAGCTTCGCGGACGAATTGGTCGAGGGAAAATTCAGGCTTACGCCACTTTTATGTACAACAAGGGCAAAATGTCAGAACGCGCACTTGAGCGTCTGAAAACAATTCAGGAAAATACCGAACTTGGAAGCGGATACAATATCGCAATGCGCGATATGCAACTTAGGGGTGCAGGCGGGGTTCTGTCTAAACAGCAACACGGCCACATTACCGCTATCGGTTTGAGTCTTTACACAAAACTTATCAATAAAGCGGTTGATGAGATGAGAAGTGGGCGAAAGATTGATGTGTCAGATGTGACAATTGATTTGCCCGTCAGCGCGTTCCTACCCGTCAAGTATGTTGATGCAGAGAGTCAGAGATTAAAGATTTATCAAACTCTCGGTGTTATCGAAGATGAAATCGCTCTCAAGGAAGAATTCAAACGAATTGAGGAAAATTACGGCAAACTTCCGCCTGAAGTATTAAATCTCAAGAAACTATTAATGTTGAAACTTGCAGGACTGGCGACCCAGCTAATTACATCCATCACCGCCCGCAACCTCAACCCCAGCAACTTACCTCCGCTTTATTGTATTACTATTCAATTTACCCAACCGCCAAAACCAAAGGTATTAGAACCTGTCATCAAACTTCTCCCAACTCTTCAGATAGGGGAGAAAGATATCAAATTCAACCACACCGACCTGCTTGCCCGCAACGCTGTGCAAACTGTGGGAGGGACAGGCGACTGGCTGGACGAATTGACCAAAATCATCTCCAAAATCCATTCGGGAGACAAGTGAAAAGTTAAAAGTGATAAGTGATAAGTTTTGGTAAGGCATTCTGCCCTTTTTATAATTGTCATCCTCGAGCCGAAGGCGCAACCATTCGACATCGGGGATCCAGACAGAAAAAATAAAAAACTTTTTGTCATTCCTGCGCACCCTGCCTACTGACAGGCAGGGGCAGGAATCCATTTGACCCGTGTCCCTCTTCCGTGCTACTCTCCAACCAGTACATTGAGGTCTCGGGAGGTGAATTTATGGTGATAATTCCTGTGATTACGGGGAACGAACACACCGGAGGTGTTTACGCATGCTTTTTGGCCAACCAGGCAGGGTTTAAAGACCAGCCAGTCACCGTAGGGCATTGTTGCAGTAACATCCAGAACCCACTGGTCGGCACACTAGCTGGATACAGAGGTTCCGATCTGGTCATAAACGTACTCAACAAGGACTCCAAAAAGCTGGAAAATGTCCTGATAGGGATTAACTGGGTAAACAGTATCATGTCCATGGCGACGGGTACTTTTATTGAGCTAATCCGTGGGGCTGTCCCCAGTATCAAAGAGGTTGACAGGGCTATACCTGGGATAGGGAAACTCGAAGGCGACCACAACTCCGACCATCATCGACATTCGCCAGCTAACGAATGACCAAGTTAGAGGGGCATTGACATTTTGTCGGTGCCCCTCTTTCGATTTTCTTGACTGGAAGCCACAAATCAGATAACATCAAACCTATCTAAGGTGCTTCTGCCTGGTAGCACCTGTACCTCGATATTTCAACAAAATCCGCCTAGGGGGTAAAAATGGACGAGAAGGTAACTGCTGTCACCGCCCAACAAGCGTTGGCAACTGAAATTATCGAGCTCGTAAAGGATTTATTCCTACGAAGCTCGAAAAGAGTTGGTCTTTCAACGATATATAGCGACCCATTCGGTCGCTTTGTAATCGCTGTAAAGATTAACTCAAAGAGAGAGGTAAGGTTGGAAGGCTCAATCAAGGTTGAGTCTAAAACCTTCGCTTTACTAGTGTCCGGATATGGCTATCTAGAAAGTGTGGGGTTCCTTCCAATCGTAGAGTTCTACGAACGAGTAGTTGATCTCTGTGATTTGCTGACAACCGTACAAGCGGTTGTCGACGGGGAAGTGTCGGCCAGTCGGGGTAGCCCGATTGTGATTGACATTCCTCGTGGGAAGATACGATTCTTCCTCGAGGAAGAAAGGTTTATCTGTGAAACGGAAGATTTGCGGGGGAACAAACCCCAAGGATACTCCGTTCCGCTGGGAACCTTTTCCGAAGAGGCGATGATTTGGTTTTTGGTGGATGTCCAAATGCCGAATCTGAACATCTACATCGGTAGCGGTGCGTTGCTACCCTGTGGGTGTAGTACGACAGGTTAACCCCCTTCCACACCCCACCAGGCAGGGGTGTCGGAAGTTTAAGGCGGAGGTAGGGTAGTTCGCTTTCCTTGTAGGGCCCTCGTCTAATTCTAGGCGAGGATAGGGGAGCGAAATAGCAGGGGTTGGGTTTTGGCAGCAATGTCATTACTCAACCCCTTTTTCTTTGTATAAGTTATCTTTTTATTTTTGGTTATTGGTTATTATTTTATGGTAGGGGAGTCATGGAGAATAATTGAGCAATTCGTCAATTCAACAAGTATAAAGAAAATGGATTCCCGCCTACGCGGGAACGACAATGTACTAGGTCACTAGGTAACTAAGTCACTTGTCCTTTACCTGCAATCCCTTCAGAATAGACAGTGTCGCACATTGTATCTTGTGCGAAGTCCAATAAGGAGTAAAGAGAAGTACCCCTAGGCCCTTTTTGAACCTTCTTTTATGTATGTAATTAGTTTTTGTTTATCTTCTCCCTGAATCTGCGTACGAATTTTCCAATTTGTTTCGGTGGCACAACTTACTACTACCGCCCATGGGTCTATCTCCACTCTGCCGACTGCTGATACCATTAGACTCAAATACAGGTCTTCTGCGTCAAATGAAAGGCCTAGTTTTTGTTTCAATTCAATAAGTGGTACTAATCCTCCAACTTTTTCATAAACATCTTTCCTAATACAAAAGTTTGCTCCCCAAAAATATTTCAATCTATTTGGTGCATAAATTGGTTTTAACCAAAAGAAATCCAAACTCATCAACCAAGCTCTAAGGCCTCCTCGGAGCCAGACTCCCCCACCTACAGCCACATTTTCCCTCCTATCAGATCTGGAAATTAGCCTCTAAAGCCAATTTTTAGCCGCAATTGAGTCTCCATCAATACAAGCGATGATTTCACCCGTTGCTTCCCTAAAACCCCTAATTCGAGCGTACAGAGGCCCTTCAGGACTATATTCCTCAACTATCCGCCATACTGTTCCGTCATCCTGAAATTTGTTCAGGATCTCTTTCGCAATCTCAACCGTATTATCCGTACAGTTATGCGCTACCAAAATAATTTCATCAGGCTTTAGCGTCTGCCGTTGAATTGATTCCAAACATGCACGAATATTACCTGCTTCATTGTGGGCAATAATCAATACCGATATCTTCATAACTGTTTTTTATTAGGTGGAAGTGAGAGCTCTTCTTCTGTCTATTCGTCTATTGGCTAGTCCCTAGATACTAGATGCTAGATACTAGTCACTCTGTATTACCGCATTCTCAATCGCCGCCCAATGTGTTTCATCTTTACCCTCAGGTATCAGAATAGTCACTTGGTCACCCGGAGTTAATTTGAAGTAAGTTACGGAAGCCAACAGAACAGCAAACGATTTTCCGCCCGCCACTACTTTGTATTCATCATTTTCATACACCAGCGTTCCTAAAAGTTTCTTGCGATCAACTGGCCCAATTTGTTTGAAGATAAACGAACCATCATCTTGGATAGTCAATTTCAGCACATCCCCTACTACCAATTTAGATTTGCTGGCGTAGTTAGCAGGAACTGGATATTTCTTACCGTCATGGTCCAACATATACTGACCATCAAACACGCCCTCAACAACATTGCCTTCTGACTTCAGATTCATTGCCTTACCCGATACATCATCAAAAGACACGCCCAACAAATCAGCCAGCACTTGTTTAGCTGACGCCAAATTAGCGGTTGCCGTTTCCAACAGCTGCTTTACCATCTCGATTTTTGATTTGTCTGCCATTTTTTATTTCCTTTCGTTTTACTTGATATTTATATTATTTCTTTTTCCCTCTCGTCACTCCGGACCTAATTCGGAATCTAGGCCCCTTCCCTTTGTCATTCTCCAGCTTGACTGGAGAATCCAGTCTGCCCGTTGTTGCGGGACGCGACCAGGGACAGAACAGAAAAAGATCTTTGTTTGTTTTTCTTTTCTGGATCCCCGATGTCGGAGCGCTATCGCTTCCGACTCGAGGATGACAGAGGGAGCATTACTCGCAACTCGTCGCAGACCATTCCGTAGCCTTAGCGTAGGAGGGTGACTCGTCATCGCAGATCCTTCCAAAGCTTTAGCGTAGGAGGACTCGCGACTATTTCTCTATTAGTCCATAAGTCTATCGTCTATTCGTCTATCTGTAAATCACCTTCCAAAACTTTCCATTTTGTTATTCCTCAACTTGTCATTTGTCACTTTCACATATCTGTTCCGGGCAGGTTTATATTTCGAGTATATTTGATGCGTTCATTCACCTGCCGTTCAACAATTCGTTTGTCTTTGCCAAACTTCAACCGTGAAAGCTGTTTGATAGCCTCACCAATTTTAATATTCGGCTGACCCATCGGTGGAGGCGCCTGCAAAGTGAACGGACGACCAACCATCCCGCCAATCATCAGTTTTACATAAGCATTTCTATTCTCAATGTTTATTAAATCATTTTGGCTAACATCAGGCTCGAACTGTTTGCCAATTGTTTCTGCATCAGGCGCACCGATTGTAAAAGCAACCAGCGAACCAACATTCCCAAACACAGCATCACGAATCTTTTCGTCCAACTGTGCCACAAATTGGTGCGCAATAATTAAATTCAACCGATATTTCCTCGCCTCGGACAAAATAGTTGCAATCGACTCTGTTGTCACATTTTGAAACTCATCAATATACAAATAAAAGTCATTGCGGGAATTTTCCGCCATATCAGCGCGGGAAAGAGCTGCCATCTGCATCTTAGACACCATAATAAAACCAAGTAAGTTGCTGTTGATTTCGCCCGTAAGACCCTTTGCCAGATTCACCAGCAAAATCTTTTTACTATCCATCACATCGCGAATATCAAACGAACTTTTCGCTTGTCCAACAATATTACGCATCATTTCATTACTAATAAACCGCCCAATTTTACTGATGATGTAGGAGAACAACTCCCCTACCTGATTACTTTTTTCCGCTTGAGCAAACTCTTCTTTCCAAAATCTTAATACTGTCGGATCAGTCACATTAACCAGCTTTGCCTCTCTAAAAGCTTTATCCGTAAATACTCTTGGGATATCAATCAGAGTGGCTCCTGTTTCATCTGCCAACAGTAGAAGCATGGCATTGCGCATATAGTGTTCAAAAATAGGTCCGACAATTCCCGCACTATTCGGATCAAACAATTTGTAAAAAATAGCAATCATTTCCGAAACCACCATATCTTTTTCAGCAGGAGTTGTTGCCTCAAGCAAGTTCAGCCCCAAAGGTCTATCTATATCTGGCGGATAAAAATGAATTACATCATCAACTCTTTCTTTTGGAATTCGCTGCAAAAGCCATTCAATCATGTCGCCGTGCGGATCAATTACACAAACACCTTCGCCAGTATTGATATCCTGCAACGCCATATTCTGCATCCAAGTTGTTTTACCCGTACCGGTTTTACCAATTACATAAATGTGTCTGCGTCTGTCATCAGTTTCCATTCTGATTGGTTTCTCAACACCCCGATAAACATTTTTCCCTAAGAGAATCCCCTGTTTTGGCAAATTATCAGGAGCAGGCAAACGCTTTGCTTTCAGCCAGCGAATATTTGGCGTCTCTGTCTTAAGCCCCGGCAAATGAAAAACCGTCGCTAATTCTTCTGTATTAAAAATAAATGAATTTCGCGGGTCACCAAACTGACGCAAAATGTAATCTTTCAAAATTTCTATCTCGGGATATTTCGCTACCGTCAAACCATTCAGTTCAGGCGCATTGAACTGCAAAAAACTATCAATCAAAGTTTTCAGATGACTTCTCGCTTGATTTTCATCAGGAGCAGTCGCCACCAATCGAATAACTGTTTCAAACCCTGATTTTGTTGTCTTTGTTTCAATAGCCCGCACAACATCTTCCTGTCCGGCAGTAATTTGCTTTTGTTCAGGTTGTTTTCCGTCTTTACTAGTCGGCGTCATCAATTCGCCCAACCCCTTCATCACACCTTCACTGATAGATGAGTTTGACTTTCCCTGCTGTAAAGTTTTTGCAACTGCATGTGCTTGTTTGGTCCATTTCTTACTCTCAATCGGACGAAACATTATCTGAATCCCCGCTCCCGCCCCCTGATCAGCAAGTTTGCTCATTGCGTTAGTAAGAGCACTCAACCCGTCTATTTGCAGATTGGCGTAAGTGCGAATTGGAAAATAATCTGGCTTTTTTAGTGTCAATTGAGCACTGGCAATTTTCGCGTCAGACGGGAAAAAGTTTGGATACGGTGCCCGTTCCACTATTGCATCAGGATATTGCGAAGTAATTTGTTTCTCCAAAAAATCAACTAAACTTACAGGAACAGTCGCGTAAAAAGTAATTAATTCCTGCTCGGTAGCAATTTCAAAAGTTAAATGCCTATTCCCTACTGCGTCAGCAATTCCCGCCAGATTACTAAAAATAGTTTCCATCGGCGCAATAATCGCCTTGATATCAGGTGTTTG
>CAYGIK010000020.1:0-9987 GCA_964350005.1 uncultured Candidatus Saccharibacteria bacterium | reverse complement strand
TGGAAGTTGGTTTGAAATATAACGATAAAGTAATTAAACCTGCAAAAGTCAGGGTTGCTAAATAACGGAGGATTATTATGAGTAAAATTATTGGGATTGATTTGGGGACAACAAACTCTGCCGCGGCAGTGATGCGCGGTGGGAAGCCTGAAATTATTCCGTCATCCGAAGGAGGACGGACTGTGCCGTCTGTGGTAGCAGTGAATAAGAACGGCGAAGTTTTGGTTGGACAAGTTGCCAAACGACAAGCCGTGACAAATGCCGAGAACACGGTTTATTCTGCCAAGCGGTTTATCGGACGCAGATTCAGCGATGCTTCTGTTCAGGCGGATGCAAAAACAATGCCGTTCAAAGTGGAGGAATCTTCCAACGGTGGAGTGGTATTTGTGATGGGTGACAGAAATTGGCAACCGGCAGAAATCTCAGCTAAAGTTTTGCAAAAGATTAAAAGAGATGCGGAAAGCTTTTTGGGCGAACCCGTAACGGAAGCGGTGATTACTGTTCCTGCTTATTTTGACGACTCACAAAGACAAGCTACTAAAGATGCGGGAAAGATCGCAGGACTGGATGTAAAAAGAATCATCAACGAACCAACCGCGGCCACTTTGGCATACGGCTTGGATAAGAAAAAGAACGAAAAGGTTGCCATCTATGACTTAGGTGGCGGAACTTTCGATATCTCAATCCTAGAAATTGGAGATAGCGAAGGTGAATCAGTTTTTGAGGTAAAAGCGACCAATGGTGATACGCATTTGGGTGGAGATGACTTCGATCAAAAGATTATTGATTGGATTGTTGAAGAGTTCAAGAAAGATCAAGGCGTAGATTTGCGGGAGGATAAATTGGCGATTCAGCGTTTGAAAGAAGCGGCGGAAAAAGCCAAGCATGAACTTTCGACTGCATTAGAAACAGAAATAAATATTCCGTTTGTAACAGCAGACGCTAACGGGCCAAAACATTTGACGATGAAATTAACCCGTGTTCAATTGGAGCAATTGGTGGCGGATTTGATTGACCGCACAATTGAGCCAATGAAAAAAGCAGTTGCTGATTCTGGCTTGGCATTGTCCGATATTGATGAAGTGATTTTGGTGGGCGGACAAACCCGCATGCCGGCTGTGCAAAAAGCTGTTAAAGATTTCTTCGGCAAAGAGCCAAATCAAAGCGTGAACCCAGACGAAGCAGTCGCACTCGGTGCCGCTATTCAAGGTGGCGTATTGCAGGGTGATGTAAAAGATATTCTGCTTCTGGATGTGACACCATTATCTTTAGGTCTCGAAACTTTGGGCGGAGTTGCAACTAAACTAATTGAACGCAACACTACTATCCCGACTAGTAAATCACAGATATTTTCCACAGCGGCAGATAATCAGCCGAGCGTGGAAGTTCACATCGTACAAGGTGAACGGGAAATGGCATCGGACAACAAATCTCTCGGAAGATTTGTATTGGACGGTATTGCGCCTGCTCCAAGAGGTTTGCCACAAGTAGAAGTGACTTTTGACATTGACGCTAATGGCATTCTGAATGTTCGGGCGGTAGATAAAGGAACGGGCAAGGAACAGCACATTACAATTACCGGTTCCTCTGGTCTTTCTAAGGAAGAAGTTGAACGGATGGCGAAAGAAGCGGAGGTACATGCAGCAGAAGACAAACTCAAGAGAGAAAAGATTGAAGTGCGTAATCAAGCAGATAGCTTGATGTATGCTTCGGAAAAAGCGCTGAAAGATGCGGGCGACAAAGTAGATATTGCAACTAAGGGGCAGATTGAGGATAGGGTTAAGGCAGTCAAGGACGCATTAGAAAAAGACGATACAGAAGCGATTAAAAAAGCTACCAGCGAATTATCGGAGGTGATTCAGAAAATTGGGCAGGCCGTGTATCAATCTAACCAATCTAACCAATCTGACCAATCTAACCAATCTGACCAATCGACAAAAGATGCGAATTTTACGCAGGAACCTCCGGATGAAAAAGGGGATAGCGAAAAGTGAACAGTGAATAGTGAAAAATTGTAGTAGCCCTGCGGGCTCTTTTGCCCATTACTCGTCACTCGTAACTCGCGACTCGTTATAGCACTTTGATATCTATGGGGCTGGTATAAATCTGCCAGAAATAATATGCTGGTGTTGTAGTCTTTTTGGGGAAAGAGAATGAAGAGAAACAGCAATTTAGCCGCTATTCTGGTATTGGGTGTCGTTGTAATGATGGCGCTCACGGCTTTGAGTTGTAGACGCGGAACAACAAATGACGCTAATAATACTGCCGATAATACTATCACGAATGATGTTAATACGATTGCTGAAAACACGATTGCTAATACAGTAGTTGATACAGGCAGTGGTTTGCCTGATTCGGCTATGTCAAGATCTGTATTACAGGATGAGCTGAAGCAGGCAACGGCAAAGATTAAAGAATTGAAGAGTGATGTGATACTGCAGTTGGTATCAATGAAGTTCATCAATTCACTGTCAGACTCTTCGGGATTGGTGACAAATTATTACATCTTTGTTTCTCCGACCGATCCCAGATATTACTATATGGTGAATGTCCCGCATAACGGCGAAGGCATTAAGAGATTCTTGATGCCGCAGGGAGATATGGAATTGCCGTTTAGTTTAATACCGGTTTCGTACCAATTTTGGAAACTGTCTTATGTGGATGCGTTGAAACTTGCTGAAGAAAATGGTGGAGCAGCATTTAGAGCAAGGCATCCAAAGTTTGAAGTGTCAGTAATTCTAGGTAAGCCGACGGGGCAATACTTGAATTGGTTTGTGACTTATCGAGCAACTGACGGTTCGGCGGATGTGTTGCAGGTGTCGATTGATGCATATGATGGCAAGATACAGGCTCCGACGACCTAACGAATAGTATCTAGTATCTAGCGACTAGCATCTAGGGATGATTATAATTGTCATCCTGAATTTAGTTCAGGATCTCTAGATGCTGAAACGAGTTCAGTATGACGAAATTATGAGTAAGGATTATTACGAGATATTGGGTGTATCAAAAACTGCTACACCAGAGGAGCTAAAAAAGGCTTATCGGAAGCTTGCTTTGAAATATCATCCTGACAAAGGAGGCGGGGCGGAAGCGGAAAAGAAATTCAAAGAAATAAATGAGGCGTATCAGGTGCTGTCGGACGAAACTAAGCGTCGGCAATACGACCAATATGGCCAAGTCTTTGGTAATGGTCAGCAGGCAGGGGCAGGATTTAGTGGATTTGATTTCAGCTCTTTTGGCGGAGAAAACTTTGGAGATTTTGGAGATATTTTTGAAACATTTTTTGGCGGAGGAAAAAGAAAGACTCGGCGGAGCAAGGAAGATATTTTGCGAGGGGAGGATATTGAGCTTGTTATGGAGTTGAGTTTTGAGGAAGCAATTTTTGGCGGAGAAAAAACTATTTTAGTGACGCATGAAACTGTTTGTAAAAATTGTAACGGAACTGGTTCAACAACAAAGAAACAAATTGTTTGTAACAAATGTGGAGGAACAGGGCGAACTGAAATTACTCGGCAAACAATGTTTGGTGCAATTCGTCAGGCGCAAATTTGCGCAACTTGTAAGGGTGTAGGTGAAGTGCCGGAAAAAGAATGTCAAACTTGTCGGGGGACAGGACGAGTGCGTCAGCAAAGAGAAGTGAAAATAAAAATTCCCGCAGGAATTGATGAGGGGCAAACAATTCGGGTAAATGGCGAAGGCAATGCTGGTAAGAGAGGAGGGAAGTCGGGCGATTTGTACATCACGATAAAAATCAGGCCCAGTCGGGAATATCGGCGTTCGGGCGCAGATTTGTATAAAACAATTTCGGTACCATTTACTAAAGTTGTTTTGGGCGGGAGCGTGAAGGTAAATACTTTGTACGGTGATTTGAATGTAAAAATTCCACCGGCAACAAAAGCGGGGGAAGTTTTGCGGGTGCGCAATTACGGTGTGCCGACTGACGGTGCAAAAGGAAGTCTTTATTTGCAAATGGATATAGATGTGCCTGAACGTTTAACCATAAAACAACGCAGGCTCTTGCAGGAGTTGGATAAAGAAAATGGATAAAGTTTATTTTCGTAATAGTCAAAGGATGGTTGAAATTGCCGACGAAATAGCGGGGTTGGTGATGTTTGATCCACCGCTATGGAATCATGTGAAGTATTCTGTTGCTGACGGGCAATTGGGTAATTATGGTGACTATCAGCAATATTTGGATGGCCTGATTCAAGTTGTTGATGAGTGTGTGCGAGTACTGCGGGATGGTGGCGTGTTGGTGACTACCGTACCGGATGTTTTATTGATGAGAGAGAATCGGGTGATAAACACAATTTCATTTCATAGCGATATTGCCGACATAATGCGTGGTTGCGGATTAAAATTGATTAGTAGTGTAGCGGTGTTGGTTGGTGATGAAAAGAAGCGGGATTATATTCCGGCTGATGACAATCTGTTCAGGATGCGAGAAGATTTTCGAACTACTCGACTGACGATTGTTCAAGTTTTTTGTAAGGGAGAAGTATCAGATAGTTTACAAAATAAAGTTATTGAAGATTATTGGGATAATGTGATTCGGTTTGGTAGCGAATCAACGGTGTTTGGTTCGAGGTGGATGTACCGATTAATAACAAAACTGTTAAATTGGCGTTGGTTGTGGAAAATTAAACAAAAGTTGTTTAATAAAAAATTTCAGGACAAGACTCGTTCAACAAGATGCGATTATCCAGTTAGGGCATCTGGGGAATTGTTCACATGGGTGATAAACAGATGGAGCGGGGAAGGAGATTTGGTAGTGGATCCGTTTTTGGGTACGGGGACAACTTTAACGGTATGTCAAAAAATAAATCGGAGGTGTATTGGCTATGAAATTAATCCGGTTGCTCGGCAGGTGATTTTAAAGAACAGCCCACGACCAAATTCGGTAGAGGTGATTTCATAACGAGCAACTTGTAAATTAATTCGATTTGTGGCATTCTGTTGGCAGGATTTACCAACATTATGGTGCCAAGCTGGGATTTAGTATTGTTAGTGTTTGGGGGCGCAAGTGTCGTCTACTCTTTAATGTTGAGAGAAAAGGTGGTGGTCACCTTGCTTGCAGCCTATGCGGGAATGATTGTAGCTGACAGGTGGGGAGGAGCTCTTTACCAGTTAGTGACCAAGCAGAGTGGTGGGGTACTTAATGAGCAATTCGTTAATGGCAATGTGTCTGTACTAACGGTGCAGATAGCGCTGTTTATTCTGGTAATGTTAGTGATAGCGCTTAGAGGTGGGGTGCTGATTCATCCTGAATCAGTTGGAAATGGATTTGTGTCTTATGGTGTATTGATGCTTTATGGACTGTTGACGGCGGCAGTAATTGCTTCGGCTATTTTAAGTTTTGTTCCAAAGGAACAGTTAGACATAATTTACTCCAGTTCCAAGATTGCTAAACAGTTGGTGGATAATCAAGCATGGCTCCTTATTGCGCCTTTGGTTTTGATGCTGATATCAGGTTGGGGACATCGGGGAGACTAATATGGCTAGCATCTAGCGGTTAGCGGCTAGCATCTAGGGGCTATCAGTGGTTTAGATACTAGATACTAAATACTAGATACTTTTCGTGGTATGAAGATTCAATTTCTTAATTTGAATGGAGACAGGGTGCCATGGTTGCAGTGGAGCCGGTTTAAACGGCGTGAAGAAAGCCTGTTCGTATTTGTTTGGATAGCAGTAATTCTACACATTATTTTTTGGGTGATATGGCAATTTTTAATTAAACCATATCCAATAGCGCTGACTATTCCAATTTCGTTTAGTTTGGGCCCCTTTAATTTTTTGCAGGACTATTTATGGCCATTGAGTAATACTGCGTTTTTGGCGCTAAACACAATGCTTGCGTTTAGGGTTTATAAGAAAGATATATTTGCTAGCTGGCTACTGATAGGTACTAGTATATTTCTTCAAGTACTACTCCTTGCGATTACATTTTATTTGGCTTCGTTTGTGACGGGACTGTAGACAATGAAAAATTAAGAATGAAAAATTAATAATGAAGGATAAGGGATGTGAAAATGTTTAGCAAAAATACTCGACGTTTTTACGAAATACTTCCGGGTGCAATCACTTGGACTATTTTACTTTTGCCACTTGTTTTGGCGTGGTTTTGGCCGATAGGTGTGGCTTATTTTATGATTGTTTTTGTTACTTACTGGCTTACTAAAGCGCTTTTGATGGGTGGTCATTTGATTTCTGGTTATATGCATATGAAGCGGGTAATGCGAATTGATTGGTTAGCGCGTCTGCATCAATCAGAAGATTTAGGTCAATTGTCTGATTCGCTGATGCGACAATATCTTTTGAAAAAAGGATTTGAAACTCGGAAACTCAAAGAGGAATGGGAGCAGGTAGAAGAAATTCGAGGATTGCCGACTCAGCAAAAACAATGGCAGGAGATTGTCCACGCAGTAATTTATGCTGTTTACAAGGAAAGTTATGAATTGGTAGAGGCATCAGTTCAGTCTTGTTTTGAAAGCAATTATCCTAAAAATAAGATTTTGATTGTGCTTGCGATGGAGGAGCGGGCAGGTGCGCCGGCGTTGGAAGTGGCGCGGAAACTGCAGGAAAAATTTGCAGGTGTGTTTATGGATATGATTATGTCGGTTCATCCCGATGGAATTGTTGGTGAGATGAAAGCGAAAGGTGCCAATACTTATCATGCGGGTAAAATGTTGCAGCGATATACGGATGAACATAATATTAGATACGACAATGTGATAGTGTCGTGTTTTGATTCAGATACGGTTGTCAGCCGACAATATTTTGCCAATGTCACATATAACTATATTTTGAATCCTGAACGAACTTTTCGCAGTTATCAGCCGATTCCGTTATTCAATAATAATATTTGGGATGTGCCAGCGATAAACCGATTGGTGGCGTTTGGTTCGTCTTATTGGCAGATGATTGAATCAACTCGTCCTTATCGTCTGGTGAATTTTTCTTCTCAAGCAATGAGTTTAAAAACCTTGGTGGATATTGATTTTTGGGACAGAAGTGTTGTTTCGGAAGATTCTAAGCAGTTTTATCGCGCGTATTACCAATACAATGGTAATCACAAGGTTATCCCTATTTTTACGCCAGTTTCGATGGATGCGGTTTTAGGAAAAACTTATTGGCAAACAATAAAAGCGCAATATATTCAGAAGCGTCGGTGGGCGTGGGGGATTGAACATTTTCCTTATGTGATGGAAAAGTTTTTTAGTACTCGTAAGAGTATGACTTTATATCAACGGATTATTCATCCGTTCAGAATTTTTGAAGGACACATTTCTTGGGCGACATCATCTTTGTTAATCGTAATGGGAGGATGGCTGCCGATTTTGATTAATACTGATTTTCGAAGCAATATTTTAGCGTATCACTTACCGGTACTGGCTAGAGATTTGTTAAGCATCACTTGGATAGGTATTATCATTTCCACCATCATATCGTTCCAATTGCTACCGCCAAGACCAGTTAAATACGGAAAAACAAAGATTTTCGAAATGGTGCTACAGTGGATTTTGGTGCCGGTTTCCGGTATTTTCTTTGGTTCGATTCCAGCGATTGACGCCGAAACTCGGCTAATGCTAGGGAAGTACATGGGATTTCATGTAACAGAAAAGGAGCGCAAGACAGAGGTTCTTTCTTCGGTGATAGACAAACCAACTGTTTCCCAAATTTCCGTCTGATAAGCCCTTATTGACCCCGTAGAGAATTTTGGAGTTTTAGCTAATCTTTAAGCTCTATTCTCCATACTCTAGCTTGGGGTTGACATGGGGTAGAGAGGGGTTTAGAATACTCACTAGAGTTGCATTAATTTTAAAGCTAGGTCGAGGCTATAAAAGCTAAAGGGATTCCGGTTGTCGGAGTCTATCTTTTATTTACCCCTCCTAGGGCTTTGAGGCAGCTCCTAATCAGTACTTTTACAACCAGAGAGTACTTAGAGAGCAAATAGTGAATTCAAGAATAAAATTCCAGAAGTGGAATTGAAATATACTTTTTTGAGAGTTTGATCCTAGCTCAGGATTAACGCTGGCGGCATGCCTAACACATGCAAGTCGAATGGCCCGCAAGGGTACCATGGCGAACGGCTGAGTAACACGTGGGTACTTACCTTTGAGTTCCGCATAACCTGCCGAAAGGCAGGATAATTCGGGATATTCTCGCAAGAGGAAAGATTTATCGCTCAAAGAGAGGCCTGCGCCCGATTAGCTTGTTGGTGAGGTAACGGCTTACCAAGGCTCTGATCGGTAGGGGGCTTGAGAGGGTGACCCCCCAGACTGGGACTGAGACACGGCCCAGACTCCTACGGGAGGCAGCAGTGAGGGATTTTCCACAATGGGCGAAAGCCTGATGGAGCAATGCCGCGTGCAGGAAGAAGGTCTTCGGATTGTAAACTGCTTTTTTATGGGACGATTATGACGGTACCGTAAGAATAAGGCGCTGCTAACTACGTGCCAGCAGCAGCGGTAATACGTAGGCGCCAAGCGTTATTCGGATTCACTGGGCGTAAAGGGCCCGCAGGTGGATCAATTAGTCCAACGTTAAAGACTCTGGCTCAACCAGAGGAAGGTGTTGGAAACTGTTGGTCTAGAGGCCGGTAGAGGTTATCGGAACTTATCGAGTAGGGGTAATATCCGTTGATACGATAAGGAACACCAAAGGCGAAGGCAGATAACTGGGCCGGCCCTGACACTCATGGACGAAAGCGTGGGGAGCGAACGGGATTAGATAAATCCGTCACCGCTCATTAAATATAGTGACGAAGGGTGTCCCTCTCGACGGTGACGTCGAGATGAGCATTCAGCTGTATCGGTGAAACTCCATAACATACGGGTTACCGGCCCGTTATGGACAACCCCGAGGGAAGTCGCCGATGTGTAGCATTGGAGTGATAAGTGACAAGTGATAAGTAACAAGTGAAGGAAGTTCTGCTACATAAGTAGAACAACTCTAACTTTTAACTTGCAACTCCGTTGCTGTGTAGCGGTTGACCCCGTAGAGACTATGAAGTTGATTGTGACAGAGGGTATAGCAACTAATTGAAAAATTATGAGGCAATCCATACCCTTGTCTGAAATTGTTCGAGCCATAATTCTTGGCTCAGTATTGGGCGACGGATCGCTAAAAATCCATCGTCCCTATGTGAATGCTCGTTTTTCGTTTCGTCATTCTGAAAATCAGAAGAGCTACTTTGATTGGAAAGTAAAACAATTGAGTGGAATATCTTCTGAAAATAAGGTGTGGCGTCAAACCAAAGACGGCAAAGATGGATGGGGAACTATAAAGTGGAGGTATCAAAGTTTGGCACTGCCAGCTTTAACCGAGCTTTATACAATTACTCATCCAAAAGATAAATTCTTGATCAGAAGAAAGTGGCTTAATCTATTGATTCCGTTATCTCTTGCCATTTGGTGGCAAGACGATGGTTCAATTATAGCCAATGGTAGAAAGGGAGTGATTTGTACAGACGGTTTTACTAAACCGGAAGTGATTTTGCTCCAAAAATATCTCAAAGTAGTTTGGCACATTGAAACAACTGTCGCTCCAAAGAACAGGCAAAAACCTGATCGGGTGCGATTGTGGCTGAACTCTGCCGAACAACTTCAATCGTTTTTGCGGATTATTCTACCGCATCTAGCGGTAGAGCAAATGATTCCAAAATTTCTCCTTCTGTATCATAATCATCAACTTCAACAACGCTGGATCTCTGAAGTCGTGAATCTTTCTGGTTTTCCCGAAGAAGTAGTACAAAAGTACTACGAACAGAAAAAGAAGAAATGGGAAAACTACAAATAGATTATTTCAGAGAATGATATAGTCCAATCTGTATAGTAATATACTGTTTGACCCCGGTAGTCCACGCCCTAAACGATGGATACTAGTCATTGGTGGCTTCGACCCCCCCAGTGACGAAGCTAACGCGTTAAGTATCCCGCCTGGGGAGTACGGTCGCAAGACTAAAACTCAAAGGAATTGACGGGG
>CAYGIK010000019.1:5172-10385 GCA_964350005.1 uncultured Candidatus Saccharibacteria bacterium | reverse complement strand
GGGAACGCGGGGATGACAAAAAAGAAAATTGGTTAGATTGCCGTAGGCCCTTCGTAGCCTTGGCGTAGAAGGGGTTAGATTGGTTAGATTATTTATGTCTTCGAAATATTACAATGTAAAACCAAAAGCCAAAGCGAGACTTTCATACGGTCACGCGGTTGCGGTAATGGATAGATCCGAAGAATCGGAGTCCGGTTTAGAGTTCGCGCCCAAAGGACAAATTATGGATTTGGCTTTTGTGAATGCTGAATCAGTTGTCAGAGCCAGACCTATCGCTGAAACATCCAGTTTGTGGCTGGTTTGGGTAAAATTGACCGGTCTATTGGTGACTGG
The DNA here is from genome assembly GCA_964350005.1 of uncultured Candidatus Saccharibacteria bacterium. GTDB lineage: Bacteria > Patescibacteriota > Kazan-3B-28 > Kazan-3B-28 > Kazan-3B-28 > JAKLDB01. Next base: position 10,052 of record CAYGIK010000019.1, on the reverse strand, counting down.
AGTTTTGTTGTATGCCGGTGGAGCGGTTCTGTATCAAGGCGCTACACAAATAAAGCAAGAAACTATTACAACGGTAAATCGAGGTGTAGCCAAAATTGAAGCGGCCGCCCAAGCTGTCACGCTGAAGAATCTGCCTGAGGCAAAGACAAATCTGATTGCCGCTGAAAATCTGTTTGCCAGCGCCCAAAAAGATATTTTATCGCTTGGGCAAACCAATTTATACATGTCGGGATTGGGAAGTGAACAATTTCAGATTATTGCAGGACAAAAACTAATTGATGCTGGACTTAATCTCGCACAAGGCGGACAACTTTTGATTGCCACCGCCGAACCGGCGATGAAATATTTTGATAATACTAATCCCACCGGAGCAACTGTGGCACAAACCACAGAAGATTTTCTACCACAAGTGATTCTGATTCTTTCTGGGAGTTCCCGAAATTTAGATAAAGCTCTGGCAAAAATTGCTAAAGCAGATAATTTATTGCAGTCGATTCAGCCATCTGCGCTCGGGGCAGAATATTCCACAACTCTTTCCATAGCACAGGGGAAAGCATCAACACTACATGATTTGGTCGCAATGATGGACACGATAGCAAAACAATTACCCAGAGCTCTCGGCAATCCCAATCCCCGTTCATATTTAATTATGAATCAGAACGATACCGAGTTGCGTCCTACAGGCGGATTTATGGGAAGCTACGCAATGCTCAAACTGCATCGCGGTAAAATAACCGATTTTTTTGTGGATGATACTTACCGCATAGATGGGCAGTTGGCAGGTTCGCAAACGGGAGAAAAAGTAATTCCCAACGCAAACTTCGACCCCGACTTTCCTGCCTCCGCAAAATATATTTCTAATTTATATGAGGAATCCGGTGGAGGAACGCCTGACGGCGTGATTGCCATCAATACGCAGGTAATGTCAGCAATTATGACAATAATCGGTGATATTGAATTGCCGGAACGGCGTATCACTATTACTGCAGACAATTTTGCGAATGTGGTTTACGGCGAAGTTCAAAAGGTTGAAAAAACCAGTAATCCCAAGGCGATTCTCTCTGAACTTAATCCTATTCTAATGCAACGAATAATGTCTTTGAGTCGTGAAGACTTAAATAAACTGACTCCGCTTTTGCTGGAACAAATTACCAAGAAAAACATTATGCTCTATACCCGCAATGCCGATTTGCAAAGAGTTCTTTCTCAAATGGATTGGTCGGGCGAACTGAAAGAAACTGCACCGAAAGAAGATTTCCTAATGGTTGTTCGTGCCAATATGGGTGGGGTAAAAAGCAGTAAAAATATCACCGACACCATTCAGCATCAAGTGAATGTCAGCTCAACTGGCGAGATTACTGAAAAACTAATTTTGACCTACACGCACACCGGAACAGGAAAATCCCCTGACGGTATAAATAAAGATTATGTGCGGGTGTATTTGCCGAAAGGTGCAACGGTGAAAAATATTATCGGCTATGATGTGGCGGATAAAATAGTCACCGAACCTGCTCACGAAAAAACTTTCTTCGGTTTTTATGTGACAACAAAACCCGGTGAAACAAAAATTATTACTTTGGATTATCAGCCACCATTTACGCTGGACTCAAGCAAGGGGGAGAGCTATTCGCTCTATGTCCAAAAACAAGCTGGTACGACCAACACTAGCTTCACTTCCACGCTCAAGACTCCTTCTGCGGGTCTTACCACAGGCAACCTCAAACAACTCTTCAAAGGCTCATTGGTAGGAGATATAGTGTTATGAGAAATTTATTATCGAGGTTGACTAAAGCAATTTTTCGGGGTACACTCTTGCCGTGATTAAATGGATATCCAACAAGATGAGAGCGCGCAGATTGAGCGCCGAGTTTCGTAAGTCATCCAGTGATTTTATTAAACATGTAATGGATAGTCCTATGCTATGTTCCACAAACGAGCTTAATGCTTCTTATTGGGGAGTTCGTGATGCGATGTCCAAGCAACCAAGGGCAAGAACTATTATTCGTCATACTGCGGAGCGGTTTGAGAAAGAACATGTGCGCAATTCTAGCCTTATAGAAGGTATCAAGGCAACTCGGTGAATCGACGGTCAGCAAAACATGCTCATAAACCGTCAACGCCCTCTCACAATTGGCGAAAAGTGAGAGATGCGATAGAGAATACTGGGCTACAGCGTGCAGTAAGATATTTGCGTGCCCAGATAGCGGAAAGAAAGCGACTATTGCCCATAGATCATGCACTGTGCATGGGCATTCACAAAAAGTTATTCGAGAAGTCGCCTCAATACAAATCAGTTGCCGGTAAATATCGCCGATGTTCTGTAGAAATTACCGATACGAAACACTTACCCCCTCCTCCAGAACTCATCCCTCAGTTAATGCTGGAATTTAACCGCGCAGTTGAAGAATATGAAAAACTATTGTCTATGACACCCCGTGACGATGTTCGCATGCCTGAATATATCGCGTACGGAGCTGCTTTTATACATCATAAGCTGACGTGGATTCATCCATTTGAAAATGGTAATGGACGAGTTGCCCGTGCGATTTCCGCTGCGTTTATAGAGAAACATAGTTGGCCATTCGTTAATATTGATGTGCTAACAAAAAATGAAGATCGCTACATTGCAGCTCTTAAATCGGCCGATAGCGATAACTATCAACCTCTTTTTAAACTGATTTATGAAGAAATGAGCGCGTGTGTCACTACGGAATTTGCCAGCTTGATGACAGCAGGCGTAAAGGTTTCTAAAATACCTCCAATTCTACGAAAAGTACTTAAATCAAGAACCTAATGATGGTGGGCATTATCTACGGGGGATTTGGTTTAGCTCAAGAAGCCGAGATTTCTGAATTTTCAGGCAAAGAAATTGCTAATGCCACTAGGGCAGTCGGTTTTGATGCAACAGAATTTCGGCTGACTAAAGACAATTTGGAAGAATTTAAGATCCAACTCAAAAACTTTGATGTTGTTTTTCCTGTTCTGCATGGCGCATTTGGAGAGGATGGGGGAATCCAAACTGTTTTGGAAAAGGCAGGAGTAAAATATGTCGGTTCAGATTCAGTTGCCTCGAAACTCTGTTTTGACAAACCCTCCACCCAAACAAAACTAAAATCAGCGAATATTTTGATACCCGAATTTCATGTCATCAATTCTCCCGACCAATTTGATTCCACTTGGTTGCCATGTGTTATCAAACCACCTCGCGGAGGCTCCAGCATAGATATTTTTATTTGGCAGACTCTCGACAAAAATAAACTGACGGAGCTATTCAATCAATATGATTCTCTAATGGTTGAACTGTACATTGAGGGGAGGGAATTGACCGTTGGAGTTTTGGGCGATACTGCTTTACCAATTGTTGAGATTATTCCACCTGTAGGCGAGTGGTTTGATTATGAGAATAAATACAGTGGTAAAGCACAGGAAATCGTAAATCCCGACTTGCCACCAAAAATTATTCAAGAAATACAAACGGTCGCACTCAAAGCTCATCAAGTTTGCGGTTGTCGGCATCTTTCTCGGGTAGATTTTATTTTACGCGGAGAAGAGCTTTATTGTCTGGAAGTTAATACCATGCCGGGGTTTACCAAAGAAAGCCTTTATCCTAAAGCCGCCCAAGCTGCCAGTTACAACATGCCAAGCTTGGTCAAAAAACTGATACAATTAAACTAATGATTGTTCTTTTCAATTGGGGTCGAATCTATATCAACTAAATGTTGGATTAAGAAATGACTTCTATTGAAATTATTATTTTGGTTTTCGCTGGGCTGATGACCGTAATTGGTGTGGCGCTGATAGCGCAAACTCGTACAATATCCAAAATACTGACGGAGATTGTGGGAGAATCAGAGGATATGTTCGGCTTCGGCATCTGGACTTTGATTGCGGGTCTGGTAGTACTGGGCATTGCCGGATATCAAATTACTTGGACAGGAACACTATGGGTAGTTCCTCTTCTTGGATGGATGGCCACAATCAAAGGAGCGACACTAATATTAATGCCAGGCGCCTTCAAATCAATCACAAAACCATTAGCTAAATCAAGTGGTCTGATGGTATTTGTCGGATTGATAAGTTTAGTAATTGGTATCTGGTTGTTTTATCTCCTGTAATTATTTGGACAACAAAGAAGCTGCTCCGACTTGGCGGAGCAGCTTTTGATTTGTAGTTTGATAAGATTCTGGACAAGCCAGAATGACGAGAAAATGGATTCCCGCCTACGCGGGAATGACAAAGGGAAAAGCGGGCAATGGCGGGATAACGGAATAAAAAAACGACCTTTTGGTCTAGATGCTTCGCTTCGCTCGAGCATGACAAAAAGAAAAAAGGGCTTGGCGCCCTTCTAACATTTGCTGATTTACTGATTTTTTATTTTATATTCCCTCTAGATGCTAGTCGCTAGATACTAGATACTACTTCGTCACTTCTTTTACGATGCGGTCGAAAACATCCGGATGCTGAACCGCTAATTGAGCTAAAATCTTACGGTCTAATTCAATTTTCTTGGCAGTCATCGCCTGAATAAATTTGCTATATTTAATATTCATATTCGACAACGCAGAATTGATGCGGTTAATCCAGAGTGCTCTAAACTCCCGCTTCTTATTTCTGCGGTCACGGTAAGAATAAGACAACGCCTTTATCAAAGCTTCTTTTGCCCGCTTGACATTAGAATGACGCAGACCGCGAAAACCCTTGGTTGCTTCCAACAACTTCTTGTGGCGTCTGCGAACTACTTTTCCCCGTTTGACTCTTGCCATAACTTTGGTAAATACGAAATTCTAATTTCTAAACTCTAAACATACAAGGAAGAATATCTATAAGATTCTGGATGCGGTCACCACGGCGACCTTACCAGAATGACGGGAAAGGAAAAA
>CAYGIK010000019.1:0-5072 GCA_964350005.1 uncultured Candidatus Saccharibacteria bacterium | reverse complement strand
ATATTTTACCGAGCATTCGTCTTATTCTACTTACATCAGAAGCAGCTACCTGTGCTGGCTGGGCGCTTCTCCGTTTTTGGTTTGGAGTCTTGTTGGTCAGCTTATGGGCGCCACGAGTCTTCCGGCGGGCAATTTTGCCCGTTTTGGTAACGCTAAATCTCTTAGCAGCTGTCTTGTGAGTCTTAATTTTTGGCATAAGATAGTGACCTAGTGAATTAGTGACCTAGTTACCTAGTGAAACAGTAATCCAGCGACCTAGTCGACTAGGATACTTGTCTTTTACTAGGGTACTTGTCTCTGACTATTTGGTAGGAGCGATGACAATATGAATGCTCCGACCTTGCCGGATAGGAGCTTGTTCCATTTTAGCTTTGTCGCGTAATCTGTCAACCAGCTTTTGTAAAACATCATGACCGAGCTCCATATGGGCCATCTGCCGACCACGGAACACTACCGAGGCCTTCACCTTATAACCCAACCCCAAAAACTTTTCTGCCTGCTTGATTTTGACCCCTAAATCGTGGTCGCCAATGGTGGGCCCGAGGCGGACTTCTTTGACCACCACCTCCTTATGATGTTTACGCTGACGCTGTTGAGCTTTGGTTAGGTCGTACTTGTATTTGCCCAAATCCAGAATCTTGGCTACGGGCGGGGTGGCGTTGGGAGACACCTCTACCAAATCCATTTCGGATGCTTCCGCCAATTTCATTGCATCCTGCAGGGACATTTCACCATGGGGCTTCCCCTCTGCATCAATCACAAACAGCCGAGAGGCTCGGATCATATGATTAGCGCGGATTCGTGGTGGTGGGGTTGGTCTACTCAAGCTATCTTCAAATTATCATTTTTTGAGCTTCTTGGTCAATTTGTTTAGGGCCTTCGGGACCAACAGCTCAATATATTTTGAACAACCTTTTATTTCTACTGGCGTGTGTGCCACAGTTTCATTGCCCATCAATACTGGCATTTTTTTGTCGCCTTCAATTTCCATTTCGTCCATCCATAGCCGAGTAGGACTTTTTGCGTCGTCAGAAGTCAATTCTAATAATAATTTTTTACCGCCTTTTTCATCATTCAATTTCACAGAAATTTTTTGAACAAAAGCGGAAACTTTTACGCCATCATCAAAAGTAATTGTTGTATTAACACTAGTAATCCTTGGCGACGCGGGCTTTGGGGAACCTAAAAACTTTTTCAGAAACCCTTCACCCCTAAGATACTTCGCTAATAAATTGTGGCTTCCTAATATCTCAATTTTTCCGACAAAATAATGCTTGCCAATTTTGCCTAAACGCTGAGCTTTTTTATCCGGCTCCGCCAGCATCTTCACCGCATTGCGCCAGCCTTTTATTCCAAGACTGTGCGCAAGATAGTTTGTTTTTCCAATTGGGATAATTCCAAATGGCATGCCCTCATCTGCCATCGAATTAATCACAGTATTCACCGTCGCATTCCCCCCAACCGCGATGATACCGCGAGTGGCGTTTTGGATATGCTGTTCCATTACTTCTCCCGCATCCACCAAATTAACAAGCTCTACCAAATCAAACTTCACCCCGACTCGATTAAGGTAATCAGTCAATTGGGTTCTTATCTTCCGAAAACGCTTACCACCAGCTTCTGGATTGGCGAGAAGTAAATACATAAGCTTTTTAGGCGGAAGTATCTGACTCGGAAGACTCTTCAGATTTAGCTTCCTGTACTTCGTATGTTGGCTCAGTTTCTGGTCGTTGAGCTTCAACTTCGTGCATTGTGCTGGTACCCTTCAAAATCCCGCCGGATTCAATCGAAAGGGCGGCAGAAGTGACATTACCATCAACTTTACCAGTTTCCAAAATTTGGATTTTTTCAAATGCGTTAATATCACCCTTGACCTCACCTGATACATAAACATTTTGACCATTGATATCAGCATCTACTACTGCGTATTCACCTACGACAACATCAGTCTCGGTCAGGAGCTTACCCTTGAATTCTCCGTTGATTTGAATATCGCCAGCAGTCTGAAGACTGCCCTCTACCCGAACCCCTCGACCAATAATGGTGTCGGGGTTGTTGAAATCAGCAAAATCTGCTCTTGTCTTAGCCATAATAGACCCTCCAATTGTAAGCAGATTAGAGGCAAAAAGTCAAAAGAAGATAAGGAGAAACAGGTTTACTTGAGATAATTTTCTTGCTAGGATAGGGAAGATTTAATTACAGGCTATATCTTATGGATTGGAGTAATTTTTTCTTTGTTTTTCAAGTAGTAATGGGCATCTTACTGATGGCCGCCGTTCTGTTGCAGGCACGCGGTTCCTCTCTGGGAGAGACCTTCGGAGGCAGCGGAGTTTTTTACGGCACTCGTAGGGGTCCAGAACGTATGCTGTATTACATCACAGTAGTTTTAGCCGTCTTATTCGTTGCCAGCTCTTTCGTGATGCTTTTTGTTAAATAGGAGCTGACTGGTCTTATGAAAAAAGAGCCAGAAATTCGCATTGTCAAAAGACTGAAAGTAGACCGCACTAAACACGCTGCAATTTCCGCTATTGGAAGAATGCAGAAGTTTTTTAGTGAGGCGGTATTGTGGTTGAGACATTTAAAAGAAAAATTTACTTTTGCCGAAAAAGTTGTTTTAGCCAGTTTGGTGACTGTAGTTATTGGAGGCGGTACGATTTTGACTTTTTCCAATGTTGAAAACATCGAACTCAAACCAGTTGCAGGTGGGGTACAAATTGAAGGGCTGGTCGGCAGTCCCAAATACATCAACCCATTACTCTCGGGCACCAATGTGACTGACCGCGACATTTCTAAACTCGTTTATTCTGGTCTGATTAAAATCGGAATAGGACGCGAAATTCTTCCCGATTTAGCTACTAGCTGGGACATGTTGGATGGCGGAAAAACCTATCTCTTTCGTCTACAGCCAAATGCCAAATGGCATGATGGTAAACATTTCGGTGCCGATGATGTAGTTTATACCTTCAATACCTTACAAAATAATGATTACAACGGTGTATTGAAGGCGGGGTTTGTTGGAATTTTGGTGGAAAAAATGGATGATCTAACTGTCAAATTTACTCTTCCCACATCATCGGCGTTTTTCCTGACCAATATGACGGTAGGAATAATTCCCGAACATATTTTTAGGAGTATCGCAGTAAAAGATATGTCCAGCCAATACGACTCGGGCAAAATTATCGGTACCGGTCCCTACAAATACCAATCATCCAGTTTGAATACTTCGGTGACGCTCACAAAATTTGATGACTATTACGGCATCAAGCCGTATATCCAAACAATAATTTTTTATTTCTTTGACAACGCCGAAAATCTTTATTCAGCTTTTCGCAATCGACAAGTTAGCGCTGCCGGATTTTTCGAACCCGTATTTAGCACAACTGCCAATGAAACAATTTGCGAATTCGTAATGCCACAATACAAGGCGATTTTCTTTAATCAACTGGGCAGTAACTCTTTGTTGGTGGATAAAACTATCCGGCAAGCATTATCTTATGCCACCAATAAGCAACAGATTATTGACGAAGTAGGGCGGGGTTACGCCGTGAGAGCAGATTCGCCGATTTTGCCTGGCTTTTGGGGACACAACCCCGACATTAAAAAATACGATTTTGATATTGCTCGCGCCGCTAATTTACTGAAAAAATCTGGTTGGGCAGACGCCGACGGTGATGGAATTTTGGATAAAAACAAAACAAAATTAAGTTTGAAAGTAGCTTTTCGCGATGATGTCAAATCCCGCAAAATCGCAGAACTAATTCAGCAAACCTGGAAGAGTATCGGCGCAGAAGTCATTCTCCAACCACTGGATGTCGCCACCCTAATAAAAAATGTAATTCGTCCGCGCGCCTACGAAGTGCTGATTTTTGGACAAGATTTGGGCGGCGATTCCGATCCGTATGTTTATTGGCACAGTAGCAACATTAAGGATCCGGGATTAGCATTAGCTGTCGGGGTAGATAAGGATATTGATAATAATTTGGAACAAGCTCGCACTGCCACTAGTTTGAATAAAGCGATTTCTTATCATCTAAAATTCCAATCTGCTTTTGCCGATCTTGTGCCAGCCATTCTTTTATATCAACCAAAATATACTTATCTGGTAGATAAGAAGGTTAAAGGTGTAACTGATAAGATTAACTTGTCATCTACGACAGATAGGTTTATAAACATTGCACAGTGGTACATAAAATCCCGTCGGGATTAGTGAAAAATGAAAAATGAAAAATGAAAAATGGCAGAATTAGTTTGAAATTTAGAGCTTGAAAATACAAAATCACAAACCAAGGAGCGAAGCGAGTGTTTGTGATTTTGAGAGCCTGCCTGCCGGTAGGCAGGGAAGAATGACGAGACTAAAAGCAACCCTGAGCCTGTCGAAGGTGTTAGCGTAAGGTCTAGTCCATTCTGACGAGGGCGCGTGGCGGAACTGGTATACGCGCACGGTTAAGGGCCGTGTGTCGCAAGACTTGAGAGTTCGAGTCTCTCCGCGCCCACCAGTCTTCGCTACCTTCAGTAGCTACGCCTGGCTTCGCCGTAATACTCAATATCCAATACCCAATACCCAAATAAAAAATCAGCAAATCAACAAATAGTTAAAAGTGACAAGTGATAAGTTCTGGTAGCGCCCTTCGGGCACAAAGTTATTCTTTACTTTGTCGTCCTCGAGCCGAGTGCCGTAGGCAACTCGACATCGGGGATCCAGAAAAGAAAAACAAACAAAAATTATCCTTATTGAATATTGGAGATTGAAAATTAACTACGAAGTAGTTTCTGGGCGCATAGCTCAGAGCCGAAGGCTCCCCTTTGGGGCTGGTTAATTAAAAAATATTGGATGCGTAGCTCAGCTGGTTAGAGCATTCGGCTTACATCCGAAAGGTCACAGGTTCGAATCCTGTCGCATCCACCACCATACTGCCATTCGGCAGAATAACCAATAACCAAATCACAAATAACAAAAACAAACAATTTGGTAAAATAGTTTAGTTGACAGTATGGCGAGCCGGGGTAGCTCAGTGGTAGAGCAGAAGTCTGAAGAACTTCGTGTCGAGTGTTCGATTCACTCCTCCGGCACC
>CAYGIK010000018.1:0-10495 GCA_964350005.1 uncultured Candidatus Saccharibacteria bacterium | reverse complement strand
GGAACATCTTTTAATAAACATAAAAAACTTAACCATTAACCACATAAATCCAGCCAACCCCACTATCCCTAGGTTCAACAGAAATTGAAAATAAAGGTTGTGGGCGTGTAGCATGCCTAGCTCTAGCGGTTTAGAGTATAACCTAGTGACAAATTCGGGATAGTGCGCCGGGTATTGTCCCAACCCGATACCGGTCAACCATTTTTCTTTAGCCATAAGGAAGTCTGTTGCCCATACTTGTAGCCTCACGCTCGCCGAAGATTGGGTGGCAATATCAACCATTCGCGCAACTCGTTCACTGGTAATTTGGGTGGTGGTGGCGATAAGCACTAAAGCTCCACTTCCAAACCAGAACTGCCAACGGTGCCGAAATTGCCAGACTCCCAAAACCAACCCGCCAATCATTAGAGCCAGCCATCCGCCATAAGAAAAAGAGAAGTAAACCGCGAGTGTTCCTAAAATAAATGAAGTCCAAAACCAAATTTGGTAAAGGCGAGATTTTGAACTAATCAGCCAGTAAGCGCTAATTAGTAAAATCGGCACTAAGTAAAGTGAAAGGTAGTTGGCGGAAACAAACCAAGCCGATGCCCGATGATCGATGGTGACAAAATTGCCTGTTGTAATTTGGTAGAGAGCGGTAATAGAAATCGGCAGGGCCGACAGCATTAGCGCATTAATGAGAGATTCCGTTTGTCTTCCTTTATATACAACCAATACCATCCCATATAGCAAAATTGGGTCAATGAACCAACCCCTTACAATCCCCAAGCTTAACCGCGGGTCGGTTGATACTGCTAATCCCACAACCAACCCAATAAATATTAGTATCAGCGGGATGAGAATAGAGGTGTATGTTTTTGCGAGTGCTTTCAGACGAGAGGCGGGAGAAGAAATTAGCCAACCAATAAAAACTCCCCATAAGATCATTTCCAATACTGTGGTAGGAATGGGTCCGATATTTAATCTAATGATGTAAGCCGGAATGGCGAGTACGGTTAGCCAAATACCCACACGGGGAGAGCGCCAACCAACGATGACCGCAATGATCAAAATAATTAGGGGAAGCCAGCTATTCATATTTATGTAAAACCGCCGTAGTTAATGAAAGAGTTTTTACCCAGCTGAAGTTTTTGGCTCGAGCCAACCCTTTTGCTCTTAAGGATTCGCGGATATCCTGCGACATAACTATTTTATATATTGCTTCTGCTATTGCGTTAGTGTTGGCGGGAGGGATTAAAATAGCGGCATTACCCACAACTTCTGGTAGAGAAGCGGTCAAGCTGGTAATTACAGGTGTCCCGCAGGCCATCGCCTCCAAAGGTGGTAAACCAAACCCTTCGTAGAGGGAGGGGAAAACAAATGCGGTAGCAATATTATAAATTAACGGACGATCGCTATCTTCAATATACCCTGTAATAATAACTCCTGAGGAAAGTGTTTCATCTTTTGCGCACCATCCTTGAGCACCCGCCAAAACTAGTTTGGTGTCGGGAATTTTGTGGGCAATGTTTTGGTATGCCTCTTTCAGTCTCTCAATATTTTTACGAGGTTCAAGTGTGCCTAAATAAAGAATGAACTTGGCCGGCAAATTATATTTCTCTCCAAGTTGGGTGATTGCCTTGGGGCTTACCGACATTGGCTGAAACTCTAAACTTGCCGAAAGAGGGGTGACTGTAATTTTGCTCACCGGAATACGAAATATTGATATTGCTTCTTGTTTTGTAAATTCGGATATTGCTAAAAGGTGATTGGAGTACCGAAGAGCGGGAAGCATAAATAGTTTTTCGAGCCTGACCGCTTTGGGCAGGTGAGTAGCGGGAAATCGCCAGACGGTAAAGTCAAATATGGTGGTGACTGTTTTGGTTGACCTGACAAGTGCCGGAATGATTAAGCTAGTGGTTGAAAAATATAAATTAGCTGGGCGACAAAATTCCAACCAAAGGATAACTAAAAAATGCCACCACAGCCCACATGCAGGAATGATGACTGTCTGCCAACTCCCCGCCGGAAGGTTTATTTTCTGACCCCGTTCAATTACCAGTAACAGTTCATCGTCAAGACTTGCCAAAATCCAAGCATTAACTAACTGCCAAACATATTCGCCCTTGCCGGCGCGTTTCTGTCTTGCTCCTTCACGAAAATCGATTGCTATCTTCATTGCTTTACTAGTCTTAGTTCGCGTAAGATTTCTCTCGGAACAGCTCGGATAAAGAAAATTATTATGCCATAAACGGTCATGCCGAGCAAAATATTAATAACCAAGTTGTCTATGTTTGACCAATACATCGCCCCCGCCATCACGACGCTTGCAAGTGTGGCTTTCAATGTAACAACCCAAGCGGGGGTGATACGCAGTAGTCGAAAGACTAGAACACCAGCATATATCATTACTATGGCTTCGGTTGCGACGGTAATATAAGCGGCGCCAATGTAGGAATAGTGGGGGATAAAAATAATGTTGGCAACGATATTAAATATAGTCGCAAATACATAGGGCAAAACAAGCAGACTCTGGCGACCAGCCGCAATAATAGTGTAATTTAGCACCGCCCCGAAAAATGACAGTAAAGCGCTCCAGATTATAATCCTCAAAGCTATCCCCGAGGGAGCAAACTCTTGTCCAGCGATGGCAATTATTAGCGGAGTGCTAATTAGCATCGTCCCTACCACAATAGGAAGCCCCAAAAGCGCAGAGATATCAAATGCTTTGCGAAAAATCCGAAGAGTAGTTTCTTTATTTTCGTTCCAAGCCTTAGTTAATATCGGAAAAACCGAACTCATAAAAATAGTCGACACCGATAATGCCACTTCGACTACTTTGTATGGGGTGGTGTAAATACCAACCGCATAATCTCCTTTCATTAGAGATAAAATGACCGAATCGATACGGAAGTAGATTGTGGCTAAAACTACGACTATTCCCAATGGAGCTGCTTCTTTAATAAAGTGCCACCAATATTTAATGTCCCATTGGGGAATGATAGGCCTTTGCGACCAAATTAATGCTGTTTGAATAATAAAAGCTGATACATTGGCGACGGTGGCGGCAATAACAATCCCCATAACACCCTGATTGGCACGAATAGCCCAAACGACTAGCCCAATGTAAATCAGTCTGGTGATGATGTTGGCAATTGCGACTCGATCCATTTGCAAACGAGCCTGAAATAAGCTGATAGGAACTAGGGCAAAACTTAGCGAGGCCTGTGAAATAGCGCCAATTAACACTCCAGTAGTAATGATTGGGTCGTGATACAGAAAAATTGCGGCAATGTAAGCGCTACTAAACACAACCAAACTAAGAACTAGTTTTAACCCAAAAACATTCCCAACAATGTATCCTTCGCGCTCTGGTGTTCTGGTAATTTCACGAACTTGAAGCAGAAAAAACCCAAAATCTAAAACCACCCCGAATAGTCCGAGATAGGCAAAAATCAGATTGTACTTACCCATTCCAATCACCCCCAAATAGCGGGCAATGTACGCCAGTGCAGCTAGAGAAATAACGGTGACCACCGCCCGAGAGATAATTTGAATAACCGTATTGTAAGCAATTTTTTGGGTGTTACTATTCATCCCGTTAAAAGCCCTCGGCGAAAAATAATTCCGTGGAATTATTTTTACATACAATTATATGTATATCGCCATATTTAATATTCATCTTCTTTGGGTTGGGTTGATTTTATGATCCAGATGGGCTTGGAATGGGACCAGTCTTTTTTTCGATTACCGCCAAGTACTGAACTGGTTTTAGCCAGAGCCACGGACGGGGAAAGCGCTTGGGACAATAATAATAACTTTTGACTATATTGAAGCTTGAGAGAATACTTTCCCAACGGTGTTTGCTCATTAGCCGTTCATCACCAAAATCTTTCCTGGGATACCAACTGTTTGGGACTGACAAAACCACCCGACGGGCTACCCGTAATTGTTCAGTAAGCATCCGGCGAATATCGTCGTCTGAAAAATGTTCTAATAATCCTTGGTGAAAAATTAAATCAAAAGCATTCTCGCCGTAAGGTAATTGAAAAGTATCGGCAACTTCGAATTTAGCGGGGGAGTGGAGTTGATTTGCTTCTAGTATGGCTTTGTTCACTACTTCGGGGTCGATATCAATACCTACGATGCTTATCCCAAGCCAACTTAAAAAAATACTCATACCTCCACTGCCGGTACCGACTTCCAAAACTTTATTTGGATGAGAGCTAACTATCTCAATCAAAAAGTCTCTTTGGCCGTAAAGGTTCCCCAATAACCCCTCTAGCGTAAGTGGAGCTCGATAATATTTATGCCAACTCATTTTAAAAAGTTATTCAGCTAGTTTTACTACTATTCGACGCTCCGGACCCTCGCCTTCGCTGTCGCTGGTAATACCCTTCTCTTCCACCAGAGCCATGTGGATTAAGCGACGCTCGTAGGACGACATCGGGGGAAGGTACACCGCCATCTTGGTAGCTCGGGCCTGCTGAACCGCATCTTTGGCAATTTGAGAGAGACGATTGGCCTGATACTGCTGAAACCCACCGATATTGAGAGAGACTGTGATTTTGGTTTCGGGAAAATCGTGTCTCAAAATTACCCTGAGTAGATGCTGAAGAGCGAGTAGGGGGTCGGCCATCCCACGGATAAAAAGATCATCTTTGCCCGTTTTTACATCCACCGCCAATATGTCGTCTTCGGTGGTAATAATAATGTCGGGCTGTAGTTCAAAAAAACCGAGCAGACTCGTCAGCCGTTCTTTTAATTTTGCATCTACTTCGACATTGATTTTAACCATAATGAGTGACCTCCGCTATTTTCTTCTCCTGACGATCTAATATAGCAAAAACCCAGAGTTGTTCCAATGTCATAATTATTGTGGTGGTGGCCCAGTAGAGACTTAGTGCAGAGGGAAGAGTTAATGCCAACCCTAGTGTGACAAAGGGGAATACCAACATAAAGATTAGTTGCGTGTTCATCCCTCCTATTTTTTGGGAACTGGAACTGGTGTGGCGAACCGTTACCCAGCTTTGGAGTAGTTGAGCGACTCCGGCAATAACCGCAAGATAAATATTTCTGGTAGTGAGATCAATCGCCAGCTGGGGAATATTAGTGAACGCTAAAAATATCGTGTGAAGTTGTTGGGGTGCATTTGGAAACCATGAATACAAATGCGCCAAACTGCTGGTATCTAACCCTGCAATAAATACTCTGTAAAGCGCAAATATGATTGGCAGTTGGATGATGAGGGGCAAACAAGAGCCAAGAGGGTTGACCTTGTACTCTTTGTAAATTTTCATCATTTCTTCGGACTGCCGCTTTTGGTCGTCCTTGAACTCGGCTTTGACTTTGTCAATGTAGGGCTGGATTTTTTGAATATCACGCTGAGCCTTGAGGGTTTTACGGTAGGAGGGGTGAAGAATTATACGGGTAAGTAGTGTAATCGCTACAATCGCTAACCCCAAATCTTGCCCTGGAATATATACATAAAGCAGTACCAAAATATTGAGAATGGGAACATATAAAAGTTTGCCCATCCATCCGTTCCACATTGCATCAGTAATTGTTGGTATATTCATCCCGCTAGAAATTTGTGCTTGCTATAATCACTACTTCGTTTTACTTTATCGCTACTGCCCGTTTTCTAAATTTCTTACGGGACAAGTTTAGTTAGTTATTTTCTTTAGATGGAATAGGATCAGCTCCAATTGGCGCCCAAGGGTGGCATCGGGAAACTCGGGCAAGAGCCAAGAATGTTCCTTTTATTATGCCGTATTGCTCTAGCGCCTCTTTGGCGTATTCACTGCAGGTTGGTTGATAACGACAGTGGCCCGCAGGATACAGACCACTAATCCAACCGTGATCGCGAGAAAGCGTTTTTTGGTAAAGCGTGATTATATTAATAACTATTTGCTGCATTTGGGTTAAATTTGGGCAAGAGTTGCAAGAAGAGACTTTTTTAACTCAGCGAACGACGACTCCAATAGCTCTTTTTTGACAATGATCACTACGGCACAGTTGGTTAGTTGGGCGCTTTTAATAATCTCCCGAATCTGTCGACGCAGACGATTTCGGACAGTAGCCCTCTTATCAACCTTCTGGCTAATTACAACCCGAGGATGAGGTGGGTGGAGGATTTTTAAGTAATACAAGGCGAATCCCCGTCGGCTAAGCCTGGTGCCCCGACGCGTAACCCTGTCCATCACATCATTCGCGGCCCTGGGCATAATTAACCCCCTAGACGCTAAGTTTCTTGCGTCCCTTGAGACGACGGCGTTTGACCACCTTTTGACCACCAGCGGTTTTCATTCGTGAACGAAAACCATGGGCATTGCGGCGTTTGCGCTTTTTGGGTTGATATGTCCTTTTCATAAAACTTGTCTGGTACTTCACCAGTATATTCCGTGGGTCTCCCAATGGTCAATTTGTCAGAGGCGATAGACCCACCTTGAAGCAAATTTGCCCGCATATACAAATGTGGATAACTCTGATAAATTGAACTGTGCTGGGGGGTAAAAAAGGGAAATATGCTAACAGACCAAGAAAAGTTGTGGCAAACCATTTTGGGTGAGATTGAAGTAGGGATGACTCCTGCTAATTTTCAGACTTGGTTTAAAAGTACTGCGCTTGAAAGTGTGGATTTGGATAAGGGCGTGGCCGTAATTCGTGTGCCTAATGATTTTACAAAGGGCTGGCTTGAGAAAAAATATCAAAAAGAAATTCACCGATGCCTAACAAAACATGTAGGGAAGATGGTGGTGGTGCAGTATGTTATCGGCACTCGCAAATCCGAGGTTCGTCCTGAAAAAGCTACTCTGCCGATGTTTGAACTTCAAACGGTTTCCACAAAATCCACGAAGTCGGGCGTGGATGGGGGAATAAAAGAAGGGCTCAATTCCAGATTTACTTTTGAAAGTTTTGTGGTGGGAGAAAATAGCAAGCTTTGTTACGCGGCAGCGGAATCGGTCGCAAAGAAACCGGGGATGAGTTATAACCCTTTATTTATTTACGGCGGAGTGGGGCTGGGAAAAACTCATTTATTACAGGCTATTGGAAACGAGACCGTTCGATTAAACCCCAAGGCAAAGGTGGTTTATGTCACCTCCGAAAGATTCACCAATGAGATGGTCGACGCTATTCGTGGACAAAAAATGAAGGAGTTTAAGGATAAGTACCGCAAAGTGGATTGTCTTTTGATTGACGACATTCAGTTTATTGCGAGCAAAGAACAAACCCAAGAAGAGTTCTTCCACACCTTCAACGCCCTCCACACCGCAGGCAAGCAAGTTGTGCTTACTTCTGACCGTCCACCCAAGGCTATTCCTGCGTTAGAAGAGCGTCTTCGCTCTCGGTTTGAGTGGGGAATGATTGCCGATATCGCAATTCCTTCTTACGAAACTCGATTGGCTATTTTGCAATCAAAACTTGCCACCCATGGTAAAGAATTATCCCAAGACATTTTAGAGTATTTGGCAAAAGCCATTACCAATAATGTGCGGGAGTTGGAAGGAGCGCTTACAAGAATCCTTGCTTATGCTGAACTGAATAACTCCACTCCCACCCTTGATGATGTAAAGGGATTAATGGGTGGGATTCTGACGGCGCCGGGGAAGAAGATAGTTCGGCCTTCGGAGATTATGCGAGCGGTAGTTGCGCATTTTAATGTTAAGAAAGAGGATTTGACTGGCAGACAGCGGACTCGGGATATTGTGATTCCTCGCCAGATTTTGGCCTATCTCTTAAGGGAAGAGGTTGATTTGCCTTATAAACAGATTGGGGCAGAGCTTGGAGGAAGGGACCATACGACGATTATGCATGATTATAATAAGATTCGAGATTTAATTTTGAAAAATGACCTAATCCATCAGGAAATTATTCAAATCAAAAATAAGCTTTACGCTGTGGATTAGTGGTGGAGTTATCTGGGGGTGGTGGAGTTGTCCACTATTTATCCACCTTCCATCAACATTTTTCGCAATTTGTCTCTTTGGGGAAGACAGCCCCAGACTATAGAATTGAATTACTGCACTATATTCACTGCTCTATAACTACTACTAATTTTTAATCTTATGAATGAGAGTATCTCTATAAAAGGGGGTGTGGATATCCAAATATCTTTAGTATTGGATAAGTTTAAAACTGCGTTGAGTGGGGTAGAAAGGGTGGTTAGCTCAAGAAGTACTTTGCCAATTCTAAATAATATTTTAATTAGAGCAGATAAGAGTGGGGTGGAAGTTGTGGCAACTGATTTGGAAATTGGGGTGAAGTTTTTCTTAGGCGGAAAGGTAGAAAAAGAAGGAGTGATTACAGTACCAGGAAAGACTTTGATTAATTTGGTAAATAATCTTCATGGTGATACAGTTCTTCTTACAAGCAAGAGTAGTGTGTTGGAAGTTATATGTGGAGAAACCAAGGCGAGTATCAATGGGATGCCCGCAGATGATTACCCTATTATTCCTCAGGTAGAAGGAGGGAAGAGGGTAAAAATAAAAACAGATTTACTTGCAGGACTTTTGTCGGCGGTGGAATTTTCTGTTTCAAGAGATGAATCAAGACCAGTACTTACGGGTGTAAGTTTGGTATCTAAGGAAAGGAAGTTAACTGTGGCGGCAACAGATAGTTATCGGTTGGGTGAAATCGTTGCCGATATTAATTTGGGAGAAGATTTTGAGGTGGTGGTTCCAAGTCGTACTTTGCAGGAAGTTCGGCGAGTGATGGGGGAAAATGAAGAAATAGAATTGAGGGTGGACGAGAATCAAGTAATGTTTGTTTTGCCAAACGCGAGCATTGTTTCAAGAATTATTGAGGGAGAATACCCGCCGTATAAACAAATTATTCCTGCCAACCATACTTTGTCGGCTGAGTTTGATATTCAAGAAATGGCTGATGCTCTAAAAACTGCCGCTATATTTTCCTTGGAAGGCTCTAATAGTGTCAAAATGAATGTGAAGGCGGGTGGCGAAATTGAGGTGAGTTCGGAATCTTCTCAACTGGGAAACTTTATAGCGAAAATTCCGGCCAAAATTACAGGTGAGCCGACCGAAATAACCTTCAACGCCCGATATGTGCTGGATGGTCTGAACAGCTTTGATACTATCAAATGTTCAATGGAGTTGGGTGGTAAAACCTCGCCGGGCGTATTTAGGCCTGTGGGAGCGGAAAATCAGCTGTATATCGTGATGCCACTTAGGAGCTAGGAAATAGTATCTAGTATCTAGCGACTAGTATCTAGCAGAGGGGACAAGATGAGGATTACACGAGTCCAACTTCAGCAGTTTAGAAATCTGGAGCTCTCCTTCGCCAAGGCTTCGAAGGGTCTTCGACGGGTTGATTATTGAAGGGTGGCAAAGTGAAAATTACAAGAGTAGTTCTCCAACAATTTAGGAATTTGGAACAAGTGGAGTTGGCGCCGAGTGAGGGTGTGAATATTTTGCTTGGGAAAAACGCGCAGGGGAAGACAAATATATTGGAAGGGATGTTTGCGGTTGCTGCGGGTGGCTCTTTTCGGGTGAGCAATGAAAGAGCATTGGTGCAAAAAGGAAAAGACTTCGCGCGGGCGGAAGTAGATTTTACCGATGGACGGGGCGAGGTCAAAAGGGGAGAGATGATTTGGGTGATGGAGGGTGGGTTTGTCCGCAAAACTGGGAAGCTGAACGGTGCGGCGGCACAAAGAACGACAATAGTGGGGCAAATGCCGGTGGTTTTATTCTCGCCTGAGGACATTGATTTAATTAGGCTAAGTCCACAAAAGCGGAGAAAGTTTATGGACTTATTGATTGCGAGATTTGATATGGAGTATGGTCAGGATATTTCAGATTACTGGAAAATTTTACGGCAAAGAAACCAACTACTTCTGATGATAAAACAAGGGCGGAGCGAGGAGGGAGAGCTGGATGTTTGGGATGAAAAACTAAGTGAAGCGGGAAGCAGGATTGTGGTAAAGAGACAGAAAGTAATGGAAGAAGTGGGGAGTTTGGCGAATAAGCATTATCACGAATGGTTTGGTGAATTAGGTGATGAGTTAAAAATATCGTATGTGCCGAATTTGAATTTTGTGACACCAAAAATGTATATGGCGGGGCTTGGGGGAGCGCGGCAAATTGATATTGCGCGGGCGAATACGGCTAAAGGAATTCATCGGGATGACTTAATGTTTATTTTGAATGGAAGTGATATGCGGGTGGCGGCATCAAGAGGGGAATTTAGAAGTGCGGTGATGGCACTGAAGTTGGCGGAAGCGGAGATACTGAAAAACAAAGTTGGCGAGCCACCAGTTTATTTATTAGACGATATTTTTTCTGAGCTGGACGAGGAGCGGAGAAGTAAGTTGGCTGGTGTGCTCAAAAACGAACAGGTGTTTATTACTACCAGCAACGAAACTGTTGAGAGGTTGTTTGATAGCCCTGTGGTGTTTGTGGTGGAGGGCGGTCGTGTTGTCTCTTCTATTCCCGTTTTTCCTTCTGTCATTCCCGCGTAGGCGGGAATCCATTTTTGTATGCCGACCTGCTGTCGGCTA
>CAYGIK010000017.1:7421-10978 GCA_964350005.1 uncultured Candidatus Saccharibacteria bacterium | reverse complement strand
CCAAATCAACATCTCCAGCCCGTTTGCTCATTTTGGTGCGGTCGGGATTTAGAATAAGCGGAATGTGCGCAAACTTTGGCGGAGTCGCATCCAGCGCTTCGTATAACAAAATATGTTTGGGAGTGTTGCTAAGATGATCCTCTCCGCGAATAACATGGGTAATTTTCATTTCGATATCGTCCACCACATTTGCAAAATGGAAAGTAGGTGAACCATCTTTCTTGAATAACACTAAATCGTCAAAATCTTTACTTTCGAATTCGACTTTTCCGCGAACAATATCATCAACGATAATTTTTTTATTCTCAACCGGAATTTTGAAATAGACTCCCCCATCAGATTCGTAAATTAGTCCCCTATCGGTCAATTTTTTCAAAGCGGACTGATATGAATTTTCGCGTTTGCTTTGATAGTAAATTTCGTCAGCCTTGAGCCCCAACCATTTTATCCCCGCTAAAATGTTCTCTTCGAAAACTTTTTGGCTTCGTTCCTTATCCGTGTCTTCAAATCGTAAAACGAATACTCCCCCGTTTTTCTTGGCGTATAGATAATTGAAGAGTGCTGTTCTCGCACTCCCGATGTGTAGTGGTCCCGTAGGACTCGGCGCAAATCTAACCCGCACTTTCTCCATAACTACATTGTATCAGGTCAGGAAATTAGTTTTTAGATACAAAAAAGGGGCGCTTGTGGCGCCCCCTTGTGTGTAGGTGCAATTATCCTGCTTGGCGATGTGGGCTAGATACCCACAGCAGGAGGTACGCTCCTCCCGACATAATCGCCGTACAAATGATGAGGCTGATCGCCCCATCAGCCATTGGGATTATCCTCATCCCAATGGCGAGGGTCGTTTTCATGGCTAGTACCATGCCACCGACCATCATGAGTAGTGCCATCAGCCCTAGTAGAATCTTTGTGATCATTTTATTCCCCCTCCGAGGATGACTCTCAGAACTGTCGGCTCCGAACATGTTGCCTGCAAGCCACCACCATAAGGAATACTGAGGCCAGACCAAGAGCCCAACCGGTGGTTCTTATTGCCCCCAGCGCTGAATGGCTTAATCCGTAAATCGTCTCTGCGTCTCCGAAATGGAGATCCAGAGAGTAAAGAGCCGAGTCTGCGGCAAAGGACATAGAAAGGATCGCTACAACGAAGACCACTACATCGTGGTGGTCTCCGAAGAGCTTTCGCCTTCTATTGATAACAAGGGCTGCCAACAAGAACAAACTCGACATAGCGATGGTTGCCAACATCCCAGAGCTCGACATAACGAAAAGATTAGGACAGTCTATGTGGTAATAGAAAGGAGAAGACTCAACAAACTGTATGTGTTCGCAATCCCTTTGAACAAAACCACCGACATTGCCGTATTTTTCACTCAACTCTGACCTACCTAGCCATGCCAGTACCCTAAACTCGAACTTAGTCTCGTTCAAATCCTCCCATTGGAACAAGAGGGGCCCGTCGCCAATCACTACTTTTTCAACATAGTGACCGGTTATCCTGCAAGTTGCAAAATGTCCACCTTCGTGAACGACGATGATTGCTACCTCCAGAATGTAAACAAATATTACAACGGGGATAACAACAACTATAAAATTAACGAACTGTCGTACCACCGTTGTCTCCTTTAGAATTCAGAATTCTCGAGAGCTAGTCCCGAGTGTGATTTTCGTGTTTTCAATGTTCCAGATAGCCCCTCTGGTCTGCCCAGATAAGACTATCTAAATACTCCCCCAAAGATACTCCAAAAACAGGCTTCTGTCAAGCTATAAGTGGCTCTGGGAGCGGGTTTTTAGGATTGCTAATTTATAGCTAGTTTTGCCTTTCGGATAGTGCGGACGAAGCCGATGGTAGCGGTTTTTATTCTATCCTTACGCCATGGTTGAGTGAGATAGCGCCAGAGCCACTCCAGTCCTCTATTGCGTATCCATTCGGGCGCTCTTTTGGCGGGAGATGTCTCTACGCCAGAATTGATAGCGGTGGCACCAGCGATGAAATCTAGTGCACCTCCGATGCCGATAGCGATGACATCTTGAAGCTTGGGAAGTTCGTCACGCATCCAGCGCATTTGCTCCTCGGCGGGAAATGCCAAGAAAATAAATTGAGGTTTGGTTTGCTGGATTGCTCGAATCACATCTTCTTGCGGTTCGTAGGGAGGCCCTACCATTACTTCTACAACATTGAGTCTAGGGTAAAGTGTTTGCATTACCCGTGCAGCTTTGAGAGCGACACCGGGACCGGCGCCAAGTAAAAATATTCTGTAATCCCTTTCGCTAGCGAGTTTGGCGATTTCCCAAACCATATCCGCGCCTGTGAGGCGTTCGGGAATAACATTTAAAATTTTTGGTGCTAGAACAACTGCCGATAATGTAAAAAATGTTTGGAGAGATTCTTGGACTTGGCGAAGGATTGGGATTTTTGTTAGGGGAAGCGAAAGATATTTTGCCGCCCACTGCAAACCAACGCCGTCAGCCAAACTTAGACTGGCATTATTCAGGATTTCTTTGAATTGCGGATGAGATTGCGCGTGCATTATCATTTCGGGATTGGGAGTGACAATGTAGTAGTTCTGACGACCGCGCACTAAATCAATAATGCGATGAAGTGCTTGTGGTAATGTCAGGCAATCGATTTTTACTCCTAGGATGTCGGTGGTTTTTTCCATGAGGGTAGTTACGAGTGATGAGTCGCGAGTCGCGAGATTTGTTTTTATTTTCCCTGGTCGCGTCCCACGACAGCGGGCAGACTGGATCCCCGATGTCGAATGGCTTCGCCTTCGACTCGGGGATGACAGCTGTTTTATTTTGGTAATTGTTATTTAGATATTGTTTGTTATTTGTTATTTGTTATTTGAGATTTATCAAGCAATTTATCCACTAATTGCTTAATTTCAGATTGGAAGCGGGGACGGCTAAAGTTTTGCGCATGAGCAGAAATAACTTCAGGGTCGAAACCCCCTCCCGTTGCTGAATTGTCGAATTGTCGAAGACTCTTCGAAGCCTTGGCGAAGTAGGGTTGAATTGTTGAATTATTCTCCTCTTTCCCTGTCTCCATTGCCGAATTGTTGAATTGCTCAATTGTTGAATCACCCCCCTCCTTTCCTGTCTCTATTGTTGAATTGTTGAATTGTTGAATTGTTGAATTGTTTCCTTCTCCTTCCCTGCTGATAAAATTCTGAATGGCTTGTTTTAAACTTTCAACAGTTGGCTCGTTGAAAAATAGACCCGTTTTTCCTTCGACTACAGTTTCGAGCAATCCACCCTTACCATACGCGATAACTGGCTTCCCTGCCGACATTGCCTCTACTGGTACAATTCCAAAATCTTCTTCACCGGGGAAAATCAGCGCACGGGCATTGCGGATATATTCAAATTTCCTGCTATCATCCATCCAACCTACAAATGTAATGTTTTCGTTGCCAAGTTTTTTTAAATCAGCTTCCGCTTCTCCGCTTCCGATAACTACTAACTGCAAATTCAATTCCTTACACGCCTGAACTGCCAAGTCTATCCGTTTGTATTGGCTAAGACGGGAAAGTGCCAGAAAGTAATTCTTA
>CAYGIK010000017.1:0-7321 GCA_964350005.1 uncultured Candidatus Saccharibacteria bacterium | reverse complement strand
ACTCTCTACTTCCTGCTCGTTACTCGCGACTCACAACTCTTTACTCAAGTTCGGGATGACGAGCTTTTTGTTTTTTCTTTCTAGATACTAGATGCTAGATACTAGATACTTTTAATAACTTCGATTAGTTTTTCGGCGGAAGCTTCCCATGAATACTGTTTCAATCTTTCAGCACCTTTCTCTATAAGTTTGGCGCGAAGTTCAGGATCTTCCAGCAGTTGAGTTAGAGCATGACTCATAGCGACAGTATCAGTCGGCTCTACCAACAAAGCAGAATCACCTGCCACTTCGGCAACAGCGGGAGTATTGGAGGCGACCAACGGAACGCCATAATGAAATGCTTCTAGCACGGGCAGACCGAACCCTTCATAAAATGAAGGGAACAAAGCAACGCGGGCGTGAGCGTATAAGTTCGCCAAAACTTTTTCTTCCGCAAATCCGACAAACTGGATTCGGTTCGCTAATCCTAATTGACTAGCGAGGGCTTTTGCTTCTTCCGCCTTGTAGCCATCACTTCCGACAAAAATAAGTTGAAGTTTTGGATATTGATTTGCGATAAGCGCGAATGCTTTGATTGCGGTGGTAGGATTTTTGCGCGCCTCAACTCGTCCTACTACTAAAATATAATCGCCTAAAATATATGGAATTGGTGTGGCGATTGGTAAATTAGGCAATGCATTTGGGATAACTTCAACTTTACTTTCTGACAAACTGAACTTTTTTATTAAATCTTGTTTAGTTTGTTCGCTAACGGTAATAATTTTGTTGGCGGTTTGAACAGCTCTGCCGACTGTCAGGAACGAACGCAGACGAGTAGCCCACGAATAACTTTTTGGGAAATGCAGGAAAGCTAAGTCGTGTATGGTAGCCAGACTTTTGGCGGGCAAATTGGTAGGGAGAGTGTTACTGGGCGACCAAAACAAATCTAAGTTGTCTTTGCTGATAGCAGGAGCGAGACTGCGCCAAGTCCACCAACGACGAGCTGGCAATACTCGATTCTCTACATTGGCAAATCGAGCCCAGCTGGAGCCAAGAGGTTCAGGAGTATATAAGAGGTACTGATTGCCCCTATCTTGCCCCAAAAGCGCCTCGAGAAGCTCTCTAGTGACCCTTTCCACGCCAGTGGGCTGTTTATGAATTAGCGCTGTGGCATCTATACCTATTCTCATACCCTTTATCCCATTAGAATCTTAACTTGATATATCTTATCTGATAGTTATTCCTGATACAGACTGCCCGTATTCTAGATTCTCCTGAGACTGACATCTTATCCCATTATAAATCTTGGCTTGATGCGTCTTATCTGATAATTACACTTGGTTCAGACTACCCGTTTTCTAGATTTATAACGGGACGAGTATTTGGCAGTTATCCCCTTCTTCAATTATGATGGTGAAGACTCACTGTAACAACTGGACCCTCCAGATGTACAGTATTCTTCATTGTAAATGATTATGTTCCGTAAGAAGAACCTACCTACTATTATTGCCTATATCGTTGCCGACATCATCTTTATACTGGTGGCGGCTTGGGCTGTGATGTATGCCACCGGCTACCGAGTTGATTTCAGGGATTGGAGTATCCGCAAGACGGGCGTACTGGCAATTACCACCAAGCCTAATGGAGCTGATGTTTATATAAACGACAAAAAATATGCTCGCAAGACTCCTATTACTCTTCGTAATATGTTGCCGGGAGATTATGCGATTAAATTATCCCTAGAAGACTATCTTCCGTTTAATAAAACAATCAAAATTGTTTCCCGCAAAGTGACAGAAGAACACAATCTCGATTTAGTACTGAATGAAATTACACCCAAAATTCTTGCGCAGGATGTCGGAAAAATGATTTTGGCGGGAAATGAGCCAATTTATTTTAATAAGCAACGGCAATTTGTAAAATTGGTGAATGAAAAAACCGTACCGCTCAACTTCGACAGATTACCCACTAATGTGAAAAGTGTGCTTCAGAGTGCCACAGATATTTATATGGCGAAGAAGTTCGACAGCGGGAATGCTTTGGCATTGGGAGTAATTGCGAATGGCCGAAAGTGGTTGATGATTACCGATTTGCAGGAAGGATATCGCGGACAATTATTCAGTTCACCTCTAAATCAACTGACGGCAGAAAAATTGATTTGGATGGATAATAACAAATTCATCGGGCTTCTTGGAGGCTCTGTTTATGCAGTTGATATTATACAAAATAAAATCAACATTTATATAAAAAATTCGTTGGGAGCAGACTATCAAAATAATAAATTGTATTATGTCGTACGGGAAACTAACGGCAGTATTAGCCTGATGCGAGACGGCAATCTTTTTGATGAACGAGTGGCGGAGCGACTGCTGACGGATTTGCCAGTAGGGAAGATTTATAGCATCTCGTTTATCAACGACGAGCGAGTTATTTTAACCACCGACAATGCGGGGGTGAAGGGATTGTGGCTGGGAATCCTAAAACAGCAAGATGGAAAACTCAACGCGGTTTGGACAAAAGTTGCTAGCAATGTCAGTGGAGTTGCTTATGAACATCAGAATCTCAAACCAAAATTATTCTTTACAAGCAGTAAAATTTTGGGGGAGTACGATTTTGCTGTCAAACAAACCCAAACTTTACACACCTTCGCCCAAAATGTTCAGTTACTAACCAAACGAGACGAGAGTTTGTTTCTAGACAGCAACTCACGACTTCTAGTTGGTGATGTGGCGGGGGTAAATATTTATGACATTGCCAGCATTGATAAATCCAATATTTTATTTGGTAAAAACGCGCGCAAGATTTGGATACTGCGCAATAGCGAATTAACCGAGCTGGAGCTACGCGGTAGCGGGATTGGAATATTGGGTAATGTAAATAATTGGTGGAGCAATCCTGTTAGTAGAGTGGCAGAATAGTCGGAGGCTTGGGAATATTGCTTACACCGCTAAAATCGTCTCCACTAACCGAGGGCTGACTAATCAGCTCTCCTTGAATGACAAGACGACGCAGGTTGGTACCAATTGGCGTACAGGTCATAAGCGTAATCGTCGGCTCAGCAGTTTGCGCTAGAATTTCTACCTGACTGGGCTGAACAACAAAACTTTTATTCATCCGATAAACAATTTTTTTGCCTTGATAATAAATATAGACCAAATCACCTGCCCTGAGTTGATTTAGGTTTGCAAAAATCTGGTTATATTTTCCGCCGTTCCACCAATAATACGAACTGTGACCAGTCAAGAAAGTGTTGCCATTTTGTCCTGGCATTGCAGTACCGTAATAGTGACCAACTCCACTTTGAATTGCCTCAATAATTGTATCGTTGTCGGTAGTATTTAAATAAACAATTGGCGCATCAACATTTATTTTGGGAATTACAATGCTGTCTTGGGCGAATAGTGAAGTCCGTTGATCAAAAAGAGTGGTGACATTATTAATATCGGCGCTACTGTCTCCAACCGTGACCGGCAAATCATACTTATCCGAATAATTATTTGTTGGCTTGGTCCAAAAATAGGCTAATTGAGAATAATATGTTGGACCCATTACAATCAGTACAAGGGTGGCGAAGAAAAAAATAAACAACCCCAAAAATTTCAAAACCTCCACCCACCATCTGCGGGGACGGTGTTGAGGATTTGCGATAAACCAACTGGATTGGGGCTGATTAGGGAGGGTGTACATTGGGAACAAGGGGCTAGCATCTAGTATTTAGTATCTAGCAGGAAAAGGGATTAGTAGAGTTTTGGGGAGAGTTGTTCGTAGGTAAGAGCTCCCTCTTCGCGACTACTGATTTATTTGAGTAAGTCAGTATTATCAATAGTAATGGTTTTGACATCAGGATTATTCAACAGAGCGTTGGCGACTTTCGTTTCAACTTTGTCACGGATGATTCTTTCTAATGGACGAGCACCGAAAGCTGGATCGTAACCTTGTTGAGATAAGGTTATCATAGCATCTTCAGTAATTGATAACTCTATCCTTTTGGCTTCTGAAAGATGTTTCTGAAGTTTAGCAAACTTCAGTTTGGCAATTTTTAATATTTCTTCAGGTATCAAGGGCTTGAAAATAATTACACCGTCAAATCGGTTAATGAATTCTGGTCGAAAACTTTCTTGGACCAATAATTCCCGCATTTGTTTCTGGATTGTTTCATAAGCCTGATTAGTCCTGACCGACTCTTCAATAAAGCGCGCTTGAGCATTACTGGTGGCAATAATGATGGTGTGATTAAAATTAACTGCATGACCAAGGTTATCAGTTAGTCGGCCTTCGTCTAACACCTGCAAGAAGACATTCAGAATATCAGAATGAGCTTTTTCAATTTCGTCCAACAAGACAACAGCAAACGGCATAGCTTTTACTGCTTCGGCAAAGCTACCTCCCGCCAATGCAATATCGCCAGAAGTAGCCGGAGCGCCCAACAGTTTACTCATTGAATCTGCGGTTTGAAATTCGCTCATATCCAAACGAATCATTTTGGTTTCGTCACCAAAGTATGCCCAAGCTAAACTTTTGGCTAACTCGGTTTTACCTACACCCGTCGGACCAACAAATAAAAAGGTGCCTATTGGTCGCTTAGTATTGGCCGAAACCCCCATTCGTGCCCGCTTTAGAGCCTCGCTGACAGCAGTTACTGCTTCGTCTTGACCAATCATACGGCTGTGAATTTTTTCTTCTAAATTGCTTAACTTTTCCCGTTCTTCGGTGGTAATATCACCGACTGGAATGTTGGTCTTGGTACTAATTGTTTGTTCAATATCTTTTACTTCTACCCAACGCCTACCCGCTCGAGAAACCAAAATTGCGGCTTCGTCTAATAAGTCCATTGCTTTGTCCGGTAATTTGCTGGTATGAATAAGTTTTTGTGATAGGCTGACAGCACTTTTAATGGCAGCTAGGGTAAGAAGGACTCCTTGACGATTTTCAATCTTATAACTTAAATCTTCTAAAACCAAAATGGTTTTTTGTTCATCAAGTTCTTCTATATCCAACCGAGCAAACTTTTGACCTAATGTTTCATTGTTTTCAATGTATTTTTTGTAGTTAAGTGGATCAGAAGTAGCGATAATTTGCAGACTGGGCTTTTCTAAGGCGCTAATCAAAATTGAAGCAACATCAAACCCGTCCGCATTTTTTGATTTACTCAACTGATCAATATTGCCAATAAACAAAATTGAGTTACCTGAATTGGCAGCCTCATTTAGAGCAATTGAAAATAGCTTGTCAAAGCCAACCCGAGCCCCAATCATCGCACCAACATCTAGTGCGACTAGTTTGTAATCGTCAAGAGCGGGAATATGACCCTGAATCATTCGCAGAGCAATGTCACCAATTATTGAGGTTTTTCCGACACCTGCTTCACCAACTAAGACTAAATTCTTTTTCTCATTACGAGAAAGAATTCGGATAGCTTCTTCGGTTTCTTTATTTCTTACCTTGGCCGAAACCAACATCCCAACTTTGGCTAAATCGGTTAGATTTTGACTATAAATATCCAGAGTCGGTGTTGGACGGGCAGTCCAAGTTCTATTAAGGTTTCGATTAGGGCGAAGTAGCTCTTGAAAACTGCTGTGAAACTGAAAATGATTACCGGAATTGCGATAGAGCTGGTCTCGGGTCCACTTAACTACTCCAATTGCTTCATCGAGAGTTGTCTTCTTGTCTGCTAATAGTTTGTTAATTCCCGGCGACACCTGAATTAGACTACGAAGCAAGTCCTCCCACGATATCCGTGACCGTTCTAAAATTGCTGAATTTTTTGCCCCCTGCATAAAAGCTTCGAAAGGCAATAATTCATTGGTGATAGCCTGACTAAGTTCATCTCCCGTTAAGCCCAATCTTATTACTGTAGTTTGTGTACCCTTATGTGACAAAAGAGCGGCTAACATCTGTATCGAAGTTATTGCTTTTGTATTACTGCGATAAAAATTCAACAATGCACTCCAAAGAATATATCGACCTTGATAACTAAAATAATTAAAATATTGGCAACCGGGATTAAGATGAGGCTTACTACCCTTTAGTCGACTACCCCAATAAAACCAAACTATCCAAACCCACACAAAAATTCCAAACCATGGATTGTTAATAAACGATACAAGATTCAATTGACCACTAAACCACCAAAATAAGAAGTCGGAGGTAATAGCTATTGCTAAAATAACTGTCAGTATACCCCATGCCATCCGACTGAACTTTAACCAGTAAATCCACCTCTTTGACGGCCAAGTTATATCACAAGTTTTTGGTTCAAGTAGATTATCCATAATGATTTAAAAAATCATTATTAACGCAATGACGGTTGCTAAGTACCATAACAAAGGTAAGACAAGGGTTAATCCAAACAAAACGAGGTAAACAACTGCGTTAACGAGAGTTAACACACCTCGCAAAAGAAAACCGACCACGTGGCCCTTGAAGTCATTGTCGCCAAACATCGGTTCGAACGTCAGCCATAATTTTAGGTTTGACATTAAACGAAGATTGTCGTCAGCGAGCAAAAAGAAACTCCAGCCAGCAAGAAAAAGGCTCTTTGGAATTCTAAAAACCCACCAGACAAAAAATCTGGCAAGTTCACGTACTGGCATTAGCCAAGATGTAGTCATAGTTAATTTTGTTTTTGGATTTGAGATATTTGAACTTTCCTTTTTATTATACCACAAATTCCTAAAAACGTCCAGATATGAATTGATACATTCAACCTTCAAGTGCAACACTCTCGGTTAAGACTTGTAATGGAGTCTTCCAACCTAGTCGTTTTCGAGGGCGGGTATTGAGAGAATATTCCACTGCAGCAATCGCTGATTCTGGAATAGCAGTAAAGTCTGTCCCTTTGGGGAAGTACCAACGAATTAGACCATTCGTGTTCTCATTGGTGCCACGTTCCCATGCATGGTAGGGATGAGCAAAGAAACAATTCAGACCAAGCTCTTCCGCTAGTATATCCCAAGCTTGGTTCTCGGAGCCATTGTCGAAGGTAATGGTGCGACGCAAACGAACAGGCAGATGAGTTAATCGGGAGGTAATTGCCTGATTGGTGGCCAGTGCAGTCCTAGCCATTAGTTTGGTGATGAAGACATACCCACTCTTACATTCTACTAATGTATTAATGCCAGGCAGATGAGCTTTAGATGCGACTGAATCACTTTCCCAATCGCCAAACCGCTGACGTAGATTAACGACTGCTGGTCGCTCATCAATGGAGGGAAGATCAGGTCGCAAGACCCGCTTGAGATGTCGGCATTGGAAGTGTAAGCGTCTGGGACGACGACGCTTGAGATATTGGCGTAAGTCTTCACAGCCCGGCTTAATCTGGCCATAGCCCTGACGATAAACT
>CAYGIK010000016.1:0-11422 GCA_964350005.1 uncultured Candidatus Saccharibacteria bacterium | reverse complement strand
AATAGCAGAGCTGAAGAATCCAACCCCAAGTGGTGTTCCTGGTTGGCTTGCTGAAAAATTCGAATTGGCCCGCAAAAAAGAAGCAGAAGACTACCTAGAACACGCTGTTTACGGGACTACTGTACGAGAAGATAGGGAAGCGAGGAAGTTGAGCAGAGATAAGCGTATAACTGAACACAAAAAGTCTTTGTGGGATTTGCAACAAGAAGCGGCTAGGGATAGGGGATTTAATTTAAATGAGGTGAAAAGCGAAGCGGATGTGGAAACACAGAGAGCTATTTTCGCAGAAGCAAAAAGCCGCTATGAGAGTAAGGAGAATTTAATTACCAAAAAGGAGAAGTTGGAGCAAAAACAAGACAGGGCAAAAGAGTTAGAGACAAAACGTGAAGAGGCGATTAAACACAACCGAAAAGAAATCCAAAAACTGGAGAGCAAACAAAACCGGAGCGAGGATGAAGAACAAATTCTCCGCACAAAAATAGAGCGGAACAGGCTATGGGGTGAATATAAAAACCGACCTTCGTTGACAGAACTAGAAATCACCGACAAACAAGAACTTGGGCGCTTGAATCTGTCAAAAGAGGAGGGGAAAGAGTCGGCTGCTTTTCAGGAAATTAGAAAACGCTTGTGGCAAATGGGGCTAGAGGTTGCTCAGGGTCGGGAGAGCCAAGAATATGTTGCTCGCGATCAGGATGAGTTAATTCTGGACTCTGAAAGAAGGGGTGCTGAAAAATGGAAGAGTTATATTGATGGTTGGATAGCCGAGCGTGATTGGCGTGGAGATATTCGCGTCCCATACCTACCAAGAAATTGGACTGTTTGGTGGGGGAAGGCGGAGGTAGCGGCATTCGATTTTCTGACCGGCGGGTGGGTAAAACGACTAGGGGAAACTGGATTGAAGGAGAGTCGTCACAAAGCAATCGATTCAGCCCCCACCTCTGCGATAAAAGAATACGAAACTAAATTAAACCCCAAGCCAGCTGGGAGCTTCGATAAATACGACCAGCGTTTAATTATGCTGGGGGTGGCACAAATTCCGCCGTATCAAATCGTAATTGATGTTTACCGACACGCAGTAGTTAATCCGAAAAAGCAAGAAGCGGCACTAAAGATAGAGCAACGGCATGTGATTAAGCGTAGTGTTGAGGAAGTCGGTGAATTACTCAGCAAAAATTCTGATGCCAGGAATGCTTTATGGCAAGAAATTTTTGGTCTCCTAAAGGTCCATAATGATATTTATCTTCGGGATAGTGGTCTGTCCCTATCAGAAGGGGAGATTAAAGATAGAGCAAGAGTATTATTCAATAAAGCTTTGGGGGGATTGAAAAGGGCTTACGGAGAAAGAAAGAAGGAGTCTGCTGCTACCCCAAAAACCGAGGGGTTCAAGGAAGAATTAATTCTAAAAACAATATCCCCTGATAAGAAGAAGGGTGGAAAATCTTTTTCTGAAATGAGTTTCGACGAACTCTTGTTTTGTCAGAGACACCTCCAAGATAAGTTGGATACCCTTAACCAATTAAAAAGAAATTCAAAGGATTCAGTCGAGATTAACCAGGCCAGTCAGAGTATTGCGTTCGTTAAGGACGATATCAAAAAACTTGACCGATATATAAAAAAGAAATTCTCGGCGGCTTAGACTTCGATGACGACTGGGAGGACGAGGGGGCGGCGTTCGGTTTCGCGGAATAAGAACTCTCCAATGTTTTCGCGTAATTTCAGTTTGATATTGTTCCAACCGTCAGATGTTTTGGCGGGATGTTGAGCAAAAATCTTTTTGACCTGCTGGCGAGTTTTGTCGATAAGATCACCCTTTTCTCGCATATAGACAAACCCTCTCGAAATGATGTCGGGACTACCAATGAGTTTTCCTTTTTTATCCACCACTGTGATAAGAACAATCATGCCTTCGGTTGCCATTGCTTGACGATCCCTTAGAACTACTTCTTTCACATCACCCACGCCCAGACCATCAACCATAATCCCGCCCACAGGAACTTTTTTACCCTTATTCATTTTCCCATTTTTGAATTCCAGCGTGTCGCCGTCTTCAATTACCAAAATATTTGAGGTTGGGATGCCCATCTCAAGAGCCAATTCCCTGTGAGCAATCAACATATGATACTCACCATGAACAGGAGTGAACCAGCGGGGACGAGTGAGGCGAATCATTTCTTTCATTTCCTCTTGATAGCAGTGACCTGTGACATGGATTTGCATCTTTTTGTCGAAGATAACATTGGCACCTTCGCGATAGAGGTTGTTGATGACGGCAGTGATAGAACGCTCATTGCCGGGGATAGCGGAAGAGGATAGAACAACCGTGTCGCCCGGTTTTATTTTGACCTGCTTGTGCTCACCAAAAGCCATCCGCTGAAGTGCGGAACCTTCTTGCCCCTGACTACCTGTGCTCAAAATAACTACCTGACTGTCGGGTATTTTTTTGATTGCGTGGAGAGGCACCAACAAATCTTTCGGGGTTTTGATGTAGCCCAAGTCGGATGCCACTTTGAAATATTTAATCATGCTCCGACCGGCAATCGCCACCTTTCTCTTATATTTAATAGCGGCAGCCACCACATGTTGCATACGGTCGATACGGGAAGCAAAGGATGCCACAATCAGGCGTCCTCGGGTTTTGGCAAAAATTTGCATAAAGGCATCCACGATGACTTGTTCCGAATCGGTTCGGCCGGGAGTGTGAGCATTAGTGCTTTCGCTTAGCAGCAATAATAACCTTTCGCGGCCAAGAGCTTCGAGTTTGTGATATTCCGCCTTGATGCCGTCGGGGGGAGTAGGATCAAACTTGAAGTCGCCTGTGTACATAATCTTTCCGTCCGGAGTATCCACCACTATACAGAATGTGTCGGGGATACTGTGATTGACCCGCACAAATGAGACGGTAAAAATACCAGCACGGATTTTATCATCTGCGCCATAAGTAATAACTCGAACACTACCCGCGTTGCCTGCTTCTTCCAAGTTCACTTTAATAAGGGCTGCTGCCAAGCGGGGAGCATAGACAGGCACGCCAAGTTTTGGAGCAAGATGCTGGATAGCCCCAATATGATCTTCATGTCCGTGGGTAATAAAAATGCCTCGAAGTTTTTTGATGTTCTTTTCCAAATAGGCAGGATCAGGAATAACATAGTCGATGCCGAGCATAGTTTCATCGGGCATCATCATCCCGCAATCCAGCACGACAATATCGTTGCCGTATTCAATGGCAATCATATTTTTGCCCATATCACCAACTCCGCCCAAAGGAATTACCCGAAGCATTTTGCTGGGTTTGCCGGCAACTTCTTTTTGGAGAGGTTGACTAGGACGGGGTTTAGAACGATTTGGTCGGTACCCGCGAGATGGGCGAGAATTTTTTCTGTCGGGGGATGAACTAAATGGTTTCTTCATTATTTTTAATTAAAAATTGTTGCTTGGGTAGTAGAAACTGGGGCAGGGGAGTTGGTCGAAAGTTTTTCAATCTTTTCCAAAATCAAAGGGATTTTTTGGATGTCTGAAATAAAGACAGTCCGAAGCTTTGGGTCATACAGTGCGGCGGCTGGATGGTATACGGGGTAGAAAATTCTATTTCCTAAACGCTTGGCCGTACCTCGAGCTTGAGAGATTTGTAAGTCTGGCAAAAACCAGTGCAAGGCATGACGACCGAGCAAGACAATTAATTTTGGCTGAATGAGTTCCAGCTCGCATTCCAAAAATGGTTTGTGTTCTTCCACCTCTTCGGGCAAGGGATCGCGGTTGTCTGGTGGGCGGCACTTTACAACATTTGTGATATAGACATCTTCACGAGTCAAGCCAATCTGCGCCAACCCTTCGGCAAGAAGTTTTCCGGCGGCACCGACAAATGGTTGACCAAGTTCGTCTTCTTTCCTCCCCGGTGCTTCACCAATAAAGACTATTGAACTGTTGGGGTTGCCTTCACCTGGCACTGCTTGTTTGCATCCATCGCGAAGTGAGCAATGGTGCTGTTTGATGTCATCAACTATTTTTTGATATGCCGCCAGTTTATCCATTGCTTACGAACCACCAGATAATTAATCCGATTACTATTATTATACTAACTAACCATAACCCACCCTTTGGAGAACGGGGGGTTATAACTTGAGGGACTGGTTTTTCCCGACCAATTTCAGGCGGTAGAAAAACTTTAGTTCGATGTCCTTGCTTTAATTGGGAATGCCGAAGCCAAGTGGCACATTTAGAGCAAAAAGTGGCACTGGCTGGATTGGTCTCACCGCAATTATGACAGCGTATTGTACTCATGAGAGTTAACGGCGAGGGCGCCGATCATCACGACGAGGTGGGCGAGGTGGACGGGGGTCGATTCGACCACCATTTAGTACGGCTTTGTGAGAAAGATTAATACGACCAAGATTGTCTATTTCGGTCACAATCACTTCCAGAGAATCACCAGCCTTTACCACATCTTCAACTTGGTTGACTCGTTCATTGCTAAGTTCAGAAATGTGAACCAAGCCTTCTTTGCCAGGAAGTACTTCCACGAAAGCGCCGAAGTCCATTAAGCGAGTGACTTTGCCCATGAACTTTTCTCCCACTTCAACTTCGCGCATCATATTGCGGACAGTGTCAGCGGCTTGTTCACCCATTTTGGCATCAGTTGAAGTAATGTAGA
Organism: uncultured Candidatus Saccharibacteria bacterium; assembly: GCA_964350005.1. Taxonomy (GTDB): domain Bacteria; phylum Patescibacteriota; class Kazan-3B-28; order Kazan-3B-28; family Kazan-3B-28; genus JAKLDB01. The sequence goes on along the minus strand of CAYGIK010000016.1, from coordinate 6,774 downwards.
CCATTCCGTCTTCTTCAATACTAATGTTAGTGACTTGTTTGCCGCCGGCTTTGTCTATAATGTCGTTGATAACGCGACCACCGGGCCCAATAACCTCACCAATTCTATCTTGTGGGATTTTGACCGCGAGAACTCTAGGGGCATATTGCGATAATTCCTTGCGAGGCTCGGCAATAGTTTCTGCCATTTTGTCTAACAAGAATAGTCGGCCGATTTTGGCTTGAGCCAGCGCGTCTTTCATAATCGCGACCGTAATGCCAGCAACTTTAATATCCATCTGAAGAGCTGTGACGCCATCGCGACTACCAGCCACCTTGAAGTCCATGTCACCGTTGAAATCTTCGATGCCTGCGATATCAGTCAAAATTTTGTAGTTGGCACCGTCTGTAATAAGACCCATGGCAACACCGGCAATTGGCTTACTAATTGGCACACCCGCATCCATCAACGAAAGTGTGCTACCGCAAACAGAAGCCATCGAGCTACTACCGTTGCTTGCCAAAATTTCCGACACCACGCGAATAGTGTAAGGGAAGTCTTCCCGAGCGGGAATTACCGGTAATAGCGCTCTTTCGGCTAACGCTCCGTGACCAACTTCGCGTCGGCCAGCTTGGCGAAGAGGTTTCACTTCGCCAGTAGCAAAAGGCGGGAAATTATAATGATGCATGTATCTCTTGGTAGTCTCAAACTCCATCGTATCCAACATCTGTTCGTCATCCAGCGAACCCAGTGTTGTGGTAACGAGAGCTTGAGTTTCGCCACGAGTAAATAGAGCTGAACCGTGAGGGCGAGGCAATAATCCAACTTCGATGGAGAGCGGACGGATTTCATCCAATTTGCGACCATCGGGACGACGATTCTCAATTAAAATATTTTTGCGAACCTCTTCGTTTAATGCCTTGTTAAAAATGTCCGATACGACCAGTTCGGGATTTGTTTCGCTTACAAACTCTTCCCAAATGTCTTGGCGAAGCTTGGCAAGGCTGGTGTTGCGAACTGTTTTTTCGGGATGATAAATAGCTTCCTGAAGTCTTGACTGAACCTTCCCTATAATTTGTTCTTTGAGCTCTTGGGGAGTTTCAGTGAAAATAACCTCCATCGGTTGGACCTTTAAAGCCTGTGCCATTTCGGCTTGTAGCTCTAAAGTTGGCTGGAGAGATTTGTGACCAAATTCAATCGCCTGTAAAATAATGTCTTCCGATACCCCGCTAGCACCTGCCTCCACCATCATGATGCCGTCTTTGGTGCCCGCGATGACAATGTCTAGCTCGCTTTTTCCACGTTGTTCGTAAGTGGGGTTAATAATAAATTCGCCATCAATCTGACCAATCCGAATACCTGCGACTGGCCCTTTGAAAGGAATACCTGTTTGCATCAACGCACAGGAGGCGGCTGTAATTCCCAAAATATCGGGGTCGTTCATTACATCAGCGGAAAGCACAGTGACGACCACCTGCACATCATTGTAAAAACCTTTTGGAAAGAGTGGACGCAGAGGACGATCAATCAACCGAGCCGAAAGAATAGCGTCCTCACTTGGACGACCCTCTCTTTTGACGAAACGGCTTCCGGAAATTTTTCCGGCGGCATAAAACTTCTCTTCAAAGTCAATGAGAAGTGGGAAGAAATCGATTCCTTCTCTGGGAGTAGGAGAAACTACTGCAGTGGCCAACACAACTGTGTCGCCCAAACGCAAAGTGACCGATCCACTAGCAAGCTGTGCCAGTTTACCGGTTTCGAGAATTAACTTGGATTCCCCAAGTTGAGTGGTGAATTGTTGAGACATAAGACCTTTCTGTTGAAATCGGGGGTAAGCCACGAGAGACAAGAGCTAGGTCAGGAGTGAACACGCATTTGAGATCAAATCTAGATTCACTTCTGACAACCTCTTGACTACCCGATTGCTTAGTTCCTTATTTTCAACTTTTTAATTAAATTACTATAAGCGGTCGCGTTAGTTTTTTGTAAATAAGTCAGCAGGCGGCGGCGATTACCCACCATCTTAAATAGTCCCTGACGAGAGTGAAAATCTTTAGCGTGAGTTTTGAGATGAGAAGTTAGATCGTTGATTTTGGTGGTCAACAAAGCCACCTGCACTTCAACCGAGCCGGTATCCCGATCATGACGACGATTGTCGCTAATGATCTTAGTTCTCTTTTCTGACTTATTTACCATCAATTAATTATAGCTTAAAACGGCTTCCATCATATCATTATCAATGGAATAAATCAAGCACCTACGGAGATATTTTGTGCTTCTGGAGCGAGTTCTACTGGGATAGGAGTGACTCCGCTCAAACGAGTAGCCTGATAACTGCGAACTTTTTCGAGGATTAAAGGCAAGGCTTCGGTCAGTGACATATCCATCAACTTGAAACCGGCCGCTCCCGGATGACCGCCTCCACCCAACCGTTCGGCGATTTCCGCCGAACTAACGCCCCTACTAGTTCTAATGCTTCCGGACACCACTCGTGGCTCCCTTTCTGTAATCAGCATTACAATTTCGGCACCTGGAACACTCGTCATTAGTTCATCAATCAACCCTGAAAATGCCTCGGGAGTTGTTTCGGTTGCGGACAAGTCGGCGTAAGTGGCAGTTGCCCAAACTAATCGGTTAATAGGATCGAATTGCAGGTTAGTCAGGATCTGTCCCCAAAGTTTTAGTGTGCTAAATGCTTTGGTTTTAAATAAGTGTCTGATAATATCCTGCTGACGAGCGCCAAATCCTACCATTTGCGCGGCGACGGTTAGTGATTTTGGGGTGGTATTGCTGTGTTGGAAAGAACCTGTATCGGAAATAATTCCGGTGAGTAAACAGGTGGCAATGTCTGGATTAATCTCTACCCCCATCGCTTCCAGTAATCCAACTAGCACTTCGCCCGTAGAAGTCGCCGTCAGATCAACAAGATTTACCGCGCCGTAATAGCTATTGCTGGCGTGGTGATCAATATTAATAACCGGTATTTCTTTGAATAGGGCAGGGTACTGGTCATAAATTATTCCAAGCTGGGTTAGGTCGGCTGCGTCGGTAGTAATGATTAAATCATATTTGAGTTCACCCTGTGAAAAAGTGACATTTTCTGCTAAGTAACGACCGCTTTTTGGGGTCACAATAATATTGAGCGTGCCGTTTTCAAAGGTGTAGGAAAGTTTTTCCGGTTCGGCGTCCGCATTGGCAAGAGTAATAACGAAGTCTTGAGTGCCACTAATCTCTGGTTTAATTGTGTCTATTTCCGGCAAAAATTGAAGTTGCTGACTGACGGGATCGAGAGTGGCGATACCGACCTCTTTGTTTAGTTTGCGCAGTGCTATAGACAACGCCAAAGCTGAACCGATTGAATCGCCATCTGGACGACCGGGGGCAATTAGGATTCTTTGCGCCCGAGTAATCAAACTTACTGCTTGTTGTTTAGGAGTTGGTTCCATAATAATCTGACAGGTTAGCTTACCGAAAAGCTCTTTATCTGTCAAACCGACTTGAACCCAAAAAGAAATCTTTACAGCTGCCCCGATTCCACTTATCTTGAGTGGGTTAAGTAAATTTCTATTACGCTCAGTAAAGAATTTTAAAGTAACTACGCCGATGATACTGACAGACTCATTCAATAACCGATGGTTCTTCTCTGGGTAGAATTAATGAGGTAGACTATAATCATTACATAATCAAAATAAGTATTATTTTCTAAAAATCTTCTACTAAATATGCCAGTTATCAAATCAGCTCAAAAACAAGTTCGTAGCTCTGCTCGCCGACGGGTAAGTAATTTGCGTCGCCGAAAAGCGATTAAGACAACTTACAGCAAAGTTGTGGAAGCCCCATCAAAAGAAACCTTGTCGGGAGCATTCAAGGCTTTGGATAAGGCGGCTCGGCGTGGAACGATCCACCGCAAAAAAGCCGCTAGATTAAAGTCGCGGTTGAGTAAAAAAGTTAAGTAGTTTAACTTGCAAAGCTAACCAACATTTGATCGAGAGCGTCGGAGGAGTTCAACGCTCCGGTTTTGATTTGCCAATCAGTCGCGATTAGTCGGTGATAAGCTTTGTTCAGCCAATCAAAAGAAAAGAGATTAACCTGCCTTAGGGTGCTCGATACCGCATACGGATGTAACCCTGTGACTCGAATAATTTCACTCGATGAAAGTTTTTGAGCAGATAAGTGCTTAATTAAAATTAGATTGCGAATTTGGAATGACAGAATTGGCAGTAGTCCTGCAGGATCCTCTCCTCGGTTAACCAAGTCTCCAAACAGCCGATTGACCGCAGAGGGATTGTGATGTGCCACTGCATCCATCAGCGCAAATAAATTGTCGGATAAGTCGGCAGAAACGAATTCCCACACAACGGTTGAGGAGAGGGGATGTGTTTTTGCATAACTTGCCAGTTTAGTCAGCTCGTTATTTAATCGCCATAAATCACTGCCTGTAATAACAAGAACTTCGCGGAGTAAGCTCGCTTCAATGTTAAGTTCTTTGATTAGGGCAAGTTCTTTGGCGAAGCGAAATAATTCTGCTCCCGTGAGGAATCCAAAAAATTGAGATGTTTTGGGTTGATTGAGTAGTTTAAAAAGCGACTGGCGTTTATCAAAATCAAAATTCTCCTGTAGCACTATGACTAAATCGTCCGGCAAACCCCCTTTGACGGCTTTCGCCAAAGCGTCTTTTACTTCTATCTCACCCAAGCTCATCAAATCAGTCAGCACCACTAATCGTTTGCCACCCAACAAGGTGGCGCTTTCAAGAAGCCGAAGCAGTTCATCCGCCGAATTTATTTCAGAACCAGACTTGTGAATAAAGTTGAAGGCCGGCTGACTAACCAAAAACTTGTCGCGAATGCTGGAGAGCTTAGCGCGAGCTCTAAAGGTGTCTGGACCGTAGAGGAGATAAATCATAGGGTATTGGGGAGATTAGTTGAAGAGACTAGTTCGGTGATATTTTCTAGGTTCGCCTCTACCTTAGTAGCATCCTCTGCTCCGCGCAAATACTTCGCCGGCCAAGAAATGTAGTGACTTGTGAATGTGTCGGTTTTGATAAGCTTATCTCCCTTAAAAATCTTGCGGTAGAGTACTGCGTCGGCGCCCCGATGAGCACTATCGATTTTTTTGATTTCACCAACGGCCAGTGTTGTGGTATCGATATAAATTGGCTCGGGATAAGCCGTAATGTTGGAAATGTACGGTCCCTCCAACTCAACCTTGCGACCGATATCGGTGCCGTAAAAATCAAAATATAGTTTATTGCCGTCTATGTAAGTATCAATAAAAATATGTCCTCCGGTATCGTTGGTAAACTTGAGGTCGGGATAGGGCTGATAAATCGTCGCATCACTGCCGGCTGGTTCGTAATAAACAACCCTATAGGAATGGTTGCGGCGCTCAACCACCGGCAATCCTGAGCGCAAAATCGCTCTAAAAGCAGTGGTGGAAATTTGACAGAGCCCTCCACCGAATTCCGGAATGGTTTTATCCCCCTTAATAACTAATTCGGGTAAATATCCGGTAGACCGATTTACTTCTCCTAAATGCTTTAGAAAAGAAAATGTTTTATCGGGCTCAACCAATAGCCCGTCAAACCTCTTTGCTCCGACACTGATATTGTGGCGACGATTTTTGGGACTACCAGAGAAGTCGGACTCTCCGCGACCAATTAGAGCGTTGATTCCAAGCGAATTAGTCTCCGCCAATGTAGTGACTGGAGGCACTATATTTACCGGCAGAGTAATTTTGCGATTGTCAGACAGAATACTTCCCGTAATTAAATTGATGGTTTGATTGATATCCAATTCCTGCCCATTTTGGGGGGACACAAATTCCGTTACCTTATCGTTAACAACTTTGAGCTTGGCATCCCGACGGGACTGATTAATAGCGTCTGCCAGCGGTTGAAGTTTTTGAGCCAAAAGAGTTTTATCGAAATCATAAAGACTCTCGTCTTGGATAACTAGGGGTTGGCGAAGACCGAACAATCCTGCCCAGCTTTCGGTTATACGCTGAAACAATCCTCCGCGCCGACCGACCAAAAAAGCGGCGTGAGCTAACTTCTCCGGCTGAACTTCTAAATTAAAACTAGTCGGATCGATCTGCCAAATACCACCGTTGAAGTGAAGCTCGATGGGTTTGAGATTGGCTTCGTCGGTCAAAGTAGCCATTAAGTCGATTGCTCTATCCTCGGTCACTTGCCCCAAATCAATTCCCGCCAAACTTACATTGGGCAACACTTTCCCAGCGAAGATAAGTTGAGGAACAAAGAAAACTCCACTAATGGCAATTAGTAAAATAAAAGAAACCGGAACGGTCACCAGCAAATGAAGAGAGGGGATAGGGCGGGGCATAGAGTTTATTGGTTAACTATTTCTGATAATAGTTGCTTGGCTAATTCTTGTTTATGTAATTGATAATGATTTTTGGTTACTACCGCCACCGTCAACTCTTGTCCATCGGGACAAGACAGTGGAGAGGCGAGTTTCAAAATCTGACCGTCGGCAAATTGAAGTTCGTCGCCTTGAAGAGTCTTAGATAGTGTAGCTGATAGAGTAATTTCTTCCGCCCCCATATTTTGCTTTATTAGGGCAACCGAATAGAGTGTCTTAGTTTCAAACAAGACCTGTTATTATACCAATTTCTATTTTACTTGGTCGAAGGAGAAGAATCTAAGACTTTTCTATAGACCACGAGGGTTTCCCGAGCCATTTTGGCAAATGAGTACTTACGAACTTGGGCTTCGGCTCGCTCCTTTAGCTCGTACTTAAGTTTATGACTGGTAGCAAACTGATACAGCTTGGC
>CAYGIK010000015.1:1521-12144 GCA_964350005.1 uncultured Candidatus Saccharibacteria bacterium | reverse complement strand
TTTGACGATTAGTCAACCGAACAGTATAAATAATCACCGAACCCTCACAAACAGGTTTATTATCCTGCACGGAAGCTTGGATAGAACCATCAATAAAGTATTGAGGCGGCACAGGTGGCACGGGGACGGGAGGATTATAGTAACTCGATACAAAAATTGTCATTGTATTTGTTACACTCACACCCTTCCAAGTTGCTCTCACTTGAATAAGAGCTGAACCAGTTTGCCCATCAGCGACAAACCGTGCTCCGTTCTGACTATAAACATCACCGGCCAAGTATCCGACACCACTAAGTTTTTCCCAGCGATAAGTTGCGTCAGGAATTGCCCGACCGAGATTACTCCATGCTTGAGTTCTCAAATTAGTCTGCTCGTAGATGTAGATAGAGTTGCGATCGGCAGAAATATCTGTCCGGATAATGTATTCGTTGATTGTATTATCCGAGACGACAATATTTGCTGTATCGGTCACATTCGAGTTAATCCGACAGCTAAGTCTGATAACAAAGCTACCAACTTGAGTCGCAGTGTAGGTTGCGTTCATAGAGTTAAATGAACCACCAGTAACTGACCAGACCAAATCGCCAACCGCAACATTATTACCCAAATTGGTTTTAGCTGTATAAGCAATATTACGACTTTCATTTCTTGTCATAGTGATATTGCTTTCAACTATGTTCACCTCTCTACAATATTCAGCTGGAGGTGGCGGAGGCGTTGTCTGAACCACCAAAGTAGCTGGAACATCAGCAAATGCCATTACGTTGTTGTAGGTTGCACGAGTATTAATGGTATAAGTCCCAATCGCACTTGGAGTAAAGTTCCAAGTCGTGCCATTGGACTGAGCAACTGTTTGTCCACCCTTGCTGGCAGTCCAAGCAAAAGTAGAACTAGATGTCACATTGATGACACCGTTGAAAGCTTGAGCAGTGTACAACTTAGACTGACCCAAAGTAATTGGATTAGTCGCAGTTGGATACAGCGAAACTGTCAGATGAACATCCGGATTTGGGGTTCCGGTAACCGTCAGCGTTCCTAGTGTATCCGCAAAAGCAATATCGCCACCGCTGTGAGTACCACGAACATTCATCGTGTAAACACCAACTTCTGCTGGGGTGAAGTTCCAAGTGGTACCAGCTGACTGGGCGACAGTTTGTCCGCCCCTACTGGCAGTCCAAGCAAAAGTAGTCGCGCTAGTTACATTGGTAACACCATTGAAAGATTGCGCGGTGAACAACTTGGATTGACCAAGAGTAATCGCGCTGTTTGTAGGCGCAAGTGCTACATGGAAAGAACCCTGCGCATCGGCCATCTGCACGCCAAACAAGTTAGCAGCCACAAACATTGACCCGAATATAATCACACCAAACTTGCGCCAATTTCTTAGCGCTTTTTTGATTCTGCGAATCCTGTAGTACATCCCCGTCCCCAGTGTTTTAAGAAAACTCATTTCTTTACCTCCCAGAAATTATATATAGTTTCGAACTACGAGCTATGAGTAACGAGTGATTATTATTCTCTCGTCTCTACTCTCTCGTCTCTTGTTAATTTTTTCCTTCCCCCTACCCCTCTGCCCGTACCTCGACACTCTGGGGGGAAATGTCGAAGACGAAGCAGAGAGGTAGGAAGAACGAAAGGAAAAGTTTGTTGGTGGGGGCGCCTTTCGGCGCCCCCACCACTCGCGTTGTGCGAGAAGGGTTGCTAGTTGATTGTGATCGAAGTTTCTCCGACCAGTTCATGGCCGGTCCATGTGATCACCGCTCTAATGTACACCGTGCCGGGACCAGCTAAAACCGAATAAAAATATCCAGTTTGAGTAATAGATCCGGGAACGGATGAGTCCCACACCACCGTTGCGGAGGTCGGGGTGGGAAGTTGCGTAAGTCCGTCTGCCGCGTAAATGCGGTAGACGAACTGTTGCTCATCGCCTGTTACCGAGTTGAGCACCGGGTTCTGCGGCGTGATAGACGCCGTAGCACCGTCGTATTCGTCAACGGGAGGCTCGGTAACAGTAACCGAATGACTAGCTGCCGCAACCGCGGTCAGCCCATCATTATCGGTGACGCGAACCTTCGGGACGAAAATTCCTGTGTTGTAGTACACAGCCGATGCCAACGGCGAAGTGCCGTCAGAATCGTAAACTCCGTCGCCATCCCAATCCCACTCGTACTTCACGATTGTGCCGTCCGGGTCATGAGACCCACTGGCGTCGAGATGCACGAGTAGAGGTTTTTCGCCGGAAGTTGGGTCGACTTCCAGTTTTGCGATAGGCGGTTGATCAGTTGTTACTGCCTTTAGTCTAACGGTATGGGATTTCGTATTCCCACAACCGTCAGAGACGGTGACAACCAAATCGGCGTTTGGCATAACAATCGTAAACGATCCATTGCCATTCCCCGATTTCGATCCGCCCGCCCAGCTGGCTTCCCAGCCCTCCGGGCAATTGGATGTTACTCCAATAGTGATGACTGTTCCCACCGTTGCTTCCGCCGGACCACTGATATTCAGTGTAACCGTCGGAGGCGGAGGTGTAACACCTGCTTGGGTAACAAGTTTTACTCCAGCGCTATCGCTGGGACAGATGACTAGCGCCAGCAGAAAGCCAGCACCCGCCCACCAAGCATCATCATTATCCGATGATCCTCCACCAGACCCGCCAGAATTGACCTGCTGTCTCGCCGCTTGAATTCGCCCATTTACATAAGCGACTAAGTCCTGTGGCGAAATCTCGGCTCTAACGGTCAAATCATACCGTCCGCCCTGTGGCAAATCGGTATAACCCACCGTCACCTGTGCCAGTGTCGGCACAAGCTCCGTCGTAAGACTGGCGTTGCCCTCGTCGAGCCCTTTCAGAGCCCACGAGAACCTCATCCCAGAGACTGCGGTTATCTCCTCCTCCCGATAACTGCCATCGGGCTGAAGAAGTGTCGCCCATGCGCGGGCAACAAAGTTTTTGGCCTCGCCCACCGCGAGACCAACCTCGGAACCGTTGACTAGAGCAACCGAGTCAGTCATTGCCCTGTAGATCCGAGTCTCAATAACTGTTCCGTTGTCGTAAGTCTTAGCGGCATTCATGATAGTTGCCACGTCGTTAGTGACAGTCGGAACCGTAGTCCCGCCACCGCCACCGCCGCCGCCGCATGAAGCGACGAGTAAGAGAAGAAACAACACAATGAGTACCGGGCGAAGCCCGGCGTAAGTAATACGCGTCATAATACTTTTTCCTCCGGGCTTTTGCCCAGTTGATATTACCTCGCGCTCCGCTTCTCGCCAGAAACTTTGCGCTCAGCACTCCAGTGAAGAGAAGGTGTCGGTCCTTAGATTGAAGCCCTTAAAGATTAGTTCAAAAACTTCCAGACCTTAACCTCTGCATCACCAGAGTGCTAAGCGCAAATTCTTCTGCGGTTACAACCGTCAAATAAAAATCCAGCGCGCCCCCAGCGTGTTGGTTCATTTTGTTCAACGGATTGTAAATTTGTCACATCATTGCTCTTGTTTCGCCACGTTTTCCTGTGAATATCATTGTGGTTTATCAACTAGCAATTTGTCGATGTGCAATGAGTCGCTTGACTCGCTATGGCCATACTAATGTAGTCAAATCATTTTGTCAAGCAGAAAGTGGCTTCCAGAGCCGATAAATGACCTGAATTGGTCTCCCGAGGTACCGAGGGACTACCTTATCTGATAATTCCTTGACAAATCTAAACAAAAATGTCGCAATCACACATTAAAAACCTACCCCGTACCATCCATCCGCTGAAATTGCGGCTTAGCAATTTCCGGTTGGATTGGTATCGGGGACACCCCCGGGTGTCCTAATACCCTAAAATCTTACTTTTTCATAAGCACCAACCAACTCCGAACTAGATTGCACTTTCCCGCCAAAACCAACATTGAAAACCGTTTCCGCTCCAATTTCCTCGCACACTGCAACTTCCGGAACATTATCCTGCTTCCTGTCCCCACCATTAGCAAAAATATCGGGCTTCACCAACCGAAGAGTATCGCAAACACTCATATCATCAGGATTTTCGGGATGATTTGTAATCACAACTTCATCAACACTTTTCAATGCCTCGATAACTTCCTTGCGTTCCTCCTCGGGCATAAACACATACCCCTTCTTATTTTTAAGCCAATTATCATTGTTAAGAATCACGACCAGTTTGTCGCCCAGTGCCCTCGCTTCTTTGAATAACCGAACATGCCCGATATGAATCGGATCAAATCCACCACTCACCGCCACCACCTTCAGTTTATTTTCCACAGCACTTCTTATATTTGATCGGCTTACCACTCGCATCTTTCGCTCCACACGGACACGGATCATTCCTCCCAACCTTATCCTTATGTTCCCCCGGATCCCTTATTGCTCGAAGATCACCCGAAGCTTCATGCGAAGGGTGACTACCTTCATTTTTCATTCTTAATTCTTCATTCTTAATTTCAGAAGCAAGTTCCTTCTTCTCATCCTCAAAATCCCCCGTCGGCTCCGCACCACCTTGTAAATTCAAATTCGCGTCCGGCGTAGCTTTAGCGAAGCCTGGACCAGCCCCTTGCAGTGCCATCTCCTTCTTCTCTCTCATCTCCTGACTCGCAACTCGCGACTCATCACTCGTAACTATTTTCACTTTATAAATCATCCTTGCCGTATCAAAAGCAATCGCACCCTGAAGACTCTGGAACATCGCATATGCTTCCTGCTTGTATTCCACCAAAGGATCTCTCTGGCCGTATCCCTGCAGACCAATCGACTCCCGCATTTTCGTCATTGCATCTATGTGTTCCATCCATAAAATATCCATCACTCGAAGAAGCACTGCCCGTTCCCCCTGACGAAAATTATCCTCACCTCCCGCTTCCTTTTCTTTACCTTCATATTGTTTCTTTGCTTCCTCAATCAATAATTCGCTAATTTTTTCTGGACTACCCGCGCCCTCAACTTCTTTCTGCAAAGAACTCCCTATCGGGAAAATATTATTCACATTTTCCAATAACATTTTCAAATCGGCAGAATAGGTATTAGCCAGCAATCTCAACTGCTCAAAAATATACCCCTGCACTATCTCTTTCGTCTGACCATCGTTCTGTCGAAGATCGTCCGAAGCCTTGGCGAAGGAGGACTCATCCAATATTGTTTGCCGTTGGCGGTAAATAGTCGCACGGTGGCGATTCATCACATCATCATATTCCACCACTCGTTTACGAATATCGAAGTTGTGTCCTTCCACGCGCTTCTGCGCCGATTCAATACTGGAAGTAATCCACTTGTGTTCCAGTGGTTGGTCTTCGGGAATCTTCAGCGTCTTCATCATCGACTTCAGCTTTTCGCTCCCAAACATCCGCATCAGGTCATCTTCCAACGACACAAAAAATTGCGTACTTCCAGGATCTCCCTGCCGACCAGCACGCCCACGAAGCTGGTTATCAATCCGTCGGGATTCGTGCCTCTCGGTACCAATAATATGTAAGCCCCCGAGTTCCCGCACTCCTTCACCCAATTTGATGTCAGTACCACGACCTGCCATGTTTGTGGCAATCGTCACCATATCTTTCTGACCAGCATCTTTGACAATCTCCGCTTCCCGTTCATGATGTTTCGCATTCAAAACATTGTGAGGCACGCCCTCCACTTTCAACATATCAGACAAAAGTTCCGATTTTTCAATTGCAATAGTACCAACCAAAACCGGCTGACCGGTTTCGTGCCGTCTTTGAATTTCTTTTACCGTCGCCTGAAACTTCGCCCGTTCATTTATGTAAATCAAATCATTCAGATCGGCTCGAACCATCGGCTGATTAGTCGGAATCATCACCACTTCCAACCCGTAAATTTTCCAAAATTCTTCTTCTTCCGTTTTAGCAGTACCTGTCATTCCGCCTAGTTTGTCAAAAAGTCTGAAATAGTTCTGAAAAGTAATTGTAGCCAGAGTCTTGCTTTCGCGTTTTACATCCACATTTTCCTTCGCCTCAATCGCCTGATGCAATCCTTCACTATATCTCCTCCCCGGCATCAGCCGACCGGTGAACTCATCCACGATTAACACTTCTCCTTCCTTCACTACATAATCAACATCTTTCTTATACATTGCTTCTGCCCGTAGTGCCTGTTCAATGTGATGAGCCAGCAAAATATTTCCCGATTCGTAAATATCACCAATGCCGAGAAGTTTTTGGATTTTTTCAATTCCTGCTTCCGTCAAAATCGCCGACTTGGTTTTATCATCAGTTTTATAATCAACATCTTTGGTTAGTTGTGGCACCAGAGCGGCAAACTGTTTGTAATGCTGAGTCGATTCCTCATCAGGCGCGGAAATAATCAAAGGAGTTCTCGCTTCATCAATTAAAATAGAGTCAACTTCGTCCACAATCGCAAAGTTCAGTCCACGCTGAACCTGTTCTTCCTTGCTTCCTGCCATGTTGTCCCGCAAGTAATCAAACCCAAATTCGTTATTTGTCCCGTAAGTAATATCCGCCGCATACGCCAGTTTTCTTTCCGCAGGACTAGTGTCGTGCGTAATCACACCCACGGTCAATCCCAAAAATTCATAAACCTTACCCATCCACTCCGAGTCACGTTTGGCCAAGTAATCGTTTACGGTGACAACATGCACACCCTTCCCGCTCAAAGCATTCAAATACACAGGCAAAGTGGCAACCAAAGTTTTTCCTTCACCCGTTCTCATCTCCGCAATTTTTCCTTGGTGAAGTGCTGCGCCTCCCATCAACTGAACATCAAAATGTCGCTCACCCAAGACTCTTTTGGCTGATTCGCGCACCACGGCAAAAGCTTCAGGCAAAATGTCATCCAAAGTTTTCCCTCCTGCCAGAAGTTCCTTAAAATATTCCGTTTTTGCCTTCAGCTCCTCATCTGACAATGGCTCAATAGAAGGCTCCAGCAAATTGACCCTATCAACGATAGGCTTCAGCTTTTTGATTGCCTGTTTGTTCGGATCCCCCAAAATCCGCTCGAGAAATTTCACCATCTTATCTTACCTGAATACCTATATTATACGAAAAAGCCCGCCTAGTCTCATAGACCAGTAGCGGGCTTTTGGTGCAAAGGTTCATCAGGAGATGGCGTAGGGATACTCCCCTCTATATTCCTCGATGAACTCTTTTATGCGAGAAATCCCCTCATAACGGGACAGGTACAAACCACCCCACAGTACGACGGGATAATTCTTCCCCGGAAGAGGCCCTTTTTTCTCTACTAAATCGTAGAGGTTTGCCTTCTTCAGAAGCTCCAATGCCTCCATATCTTCTGTGGAGTTGCCGCAGAAGATAATGGGACGATCACGCCCGTTACCTCTAGCGACAATTTCCATCGAGTTCACCTCTTGTAGCAAAATGCGAGAATACAAACTAGCGCCATTATACTCAAAACCAGCCACCCGACAAGTTGGCGACATATTCCCGACCCAATAGCTATTTAATTTCGTTGAAACCTAAATATGGCTGAAGCACTTTGGGGATATTGATACTCCCATCTTCTTGCTGATGATTTTCCAAAAACACCGCCAAGAGTCGTCCAATAGCAATCGCCGTACCATTCAAGGTATGCACAAACTCAGATTTGCCATCCTTGCCCTTGTATCGGATATTCCCTCTCCTCGCCTGCCAATCAGTACAGTTACTGCACGAATGAGTTTCCCGATATTTCTCCTGAGACGGAATCCAGCTTTCCAAATCAATCGTCTTAGCACTCGCGATACTCAAATCCCCTCCCGCCAACATTACTTTTTGATACGGGATTTCCAGCCCTTGCAGAATCTCCTCCTGAACCTCCACTAAAAATTTGTGCTCTTTCTCTGAATCTTCGGGAACAACAAACGAAAACATTTCCACTTTGTCGAATTGATGCGTGCGAATAATTCCTTTCACATCTTTGCCGTAGCTTCCCGCCTCTCTCCTAAAACAAGTTGAGAAACTGGCGTACCGCTTCGGCACTTCAATAATTTCGTCCAAATGATATCCCAAAATACTTTGCTCGGCCGTTCCCGCCAAATACAAATCGTCCTGCGTTTTGTAAACTTCGTCTTTTGCCTTCCCCAAATATCCGCCCGCCATCATCACTTTTTCAGAGAGCAACTGCGGACCCATCAGAAAATCAAAACCTTTCTTTCCTAAAATCTCCAAAACATAATTCACCAACGCGAATTCCAACTGCACCGCTTGATTTTTCAGGAAATAAAACCTTGCACCCGAAACTTTCACTCCCCGCTCAATATCAATAATGTTTAATATCTTGCCTAATTCAACGTGGTCTTTGGGATGTTTTATTTTCGGCACTTCGCCATTTTTGCCCAAAACTTTTCCATCTGCTTCCCCACCTTCAGGCACATCCGTCAAAGGCAGATTTGGAATCTCGACAGATTCTTTCTCCAATTCAGCTTCCAATTTTGCCAAATCTTTTTCCAGTTTTTCCAGCTCCTTGCCAATTTTCTTTCCCGCCTCAACATCCTTATGCTTCGCCGCCGCGTTTTTATCCGCCCGCGAAGCTTCTACTTTTTGTAGTAAATCGCTGTATTTGCCTGAAAGCTCTATAAGATTATCCAAATTAACCTTAGCGCCTCTGCGCTTTAGCCCTGCTTCCCATTCGTCCAGATTGTTTTTGATTGCTTTAAAATCCAACATCTTAAGCTCTTAAAATTACTTCCGTATTATATCATCGATCCTTCCGTAGTCTTGGCGTAGGAGGACCCTATCTGTTGCGCCACCTAAGCTCCTTTGACAACAATCTTATTTTATGTTATAATAAGAAGAAATTAAAACAAAAATAAAATGAGCCTAGAGTCATGGCGACTAAACCCAGAGCAGATCTACAACAGAACTTTCATACACGAAGGGGAATTAAATGAATCAGAAGATCAATTAAGTTATAGTCTCATTGAAAAAGTTAAGAGCTATACCAAGCACACCTTTGATGAATTCGGGACTGTCTTTGACGCTGAAAAAAGACGCCACGATGAGGAAGAGTTATCATCAATACAAAAAAAGCATAATGGGAAAAGCGCTGATCGCTCTCAGCTCGTCACCAACATCCTGCTCTATCTTATTGGAAACAAAGGCTATTTAGAATCCAACCGACCAGACAGAGAAACATATATTGATGTTGCCCACCGCTACGATGACGTGATAAACGGCACGGATGTCATCGTCACTTTTCATGATGAGAATGATCCAGATAATCCAATATTACTCGCCATCGACACTACCAGCGCCGAAGATATTTCCAAAAAAGAAGATCGTATTAAACGTGAACTAAGCAAAGGACATCTCCGAAGATTGGAATATTATTTCAATCCCGCCACCAACCAAGCAGTTGGAAGACAAGAAGCTATTCCAATAGTGATTTCTCTCCCCAAAGCAGAAACAACCAAAATTGCAAAAAAATGGTCGGAAAAGAAAGAAAGTGATGTTGCCTTTGGTAAGAGTTCTCTAGACTTAGACTTCAAAATCCGTACTTTCATTGTTGAACAGCTAAAAGATTCTATAATTTTCTGCGAAGCTCAACAGCCCCGCAATTCTCAGGAATTACAAGAAAAGCTACAACGTGCAATTGAATTAGTACAACCCTATCCTGAAAGCTGATAAAAAAACGAGCAGTCCACGGTTAACCCGCAAACTGCTCTTCGTCTTAATGCCGGCGGCGCTTTTGGGGAGCTATTTTCCGGCTCATCAGAACTCGAATCCTTTGGCCAGTGGTCACTATATGGACCTTCTTAGCCCGAACTCCAGGTAGGAGTCCTATTCTCCATGCCGCCCTCTTGAACCTCAGCACCCGAGAGCAGAACTTAGATTCCACCCTTCTCCACCTCCATCAGATCAAATCCTAGACTATATTATAGGTACGAAAAACCGACCCCCAGACTACATTTTCTGTGGGTTCCTGTCAACCCCCTCCCCTAGATACTAGATGCTAGATACTAGATACTAATTTCTATTTGCCTTTTACAAATGGAAATAGCACCGCTTCCCGTACCGACTCCGCATCAGTTAGAATAGCCACCAACCTATCAATCCCCATCCCGAAGCCTGCTGTCGGTGGCATTCCATATTCTAATGCTTTCACAAAATCATCATCCATCGAGTGAGCTTCCGCATCACCTTCTTTTTTGAGTCTAGCCTGCGCCTTGAAACGCTCCTTTTGATCAATCGGGTCATTCAGCTCCGAAAATGCATTCACGATTTCCATCCCGCAAACCACCAGCTGGAAGCGCTGAACCTTCGTCTCGTCATTATCTTTTTGTTTGGAAAGCGGAGACAAATCCAGCGGATGATCGATTAAAAAAATCGGGTTCACCAAATTCGCCCGAACCTTTTCTTTGTACAGTTCGTCAATCAATTTGCCTCTCCCCGCCTTCCCCGAATAATTCATCTTTATTTTCTTGCGCTTTATTTCCGCCTGCAGTTTTTCAACAGTCGGGAACGCTTCAATATCAATATCGGCATATTGCTTAATTAGCTGACCAAAGGTTTTTCTCGGCCACGGTGTTTTGAAATCGATAGTTTTGTCGCCAAACTTTATCTTTGTTGTCTTGAAAACTTTTTTCAAAACTTCCGTGAACATATCTTCCGTCAATTTCATCAAATCTTCATAAGTCGCATACGCCTGATAAA
>CAYGIK010000015.1:0-1421 GCA_964350005.1 uncultured Candidatus Saccharibacteria bacterium | reverse complement strand
AACATATCTTCCGTCAATTTCATCAAATCTTCATAAGTCGCATACGCCTGATAAAACTCCAACATCGTGAAATCCTGCAAATGCTGAGTAGAAACCCCTTCATTGCGAAATACTCGAGCAAACTCAAACACCCGCTCAAATCCCCCAATAATCAATCTCTTCAGATACAACTCCGGTGCAATCCTTAGATACACATCAGAATTAGTCGCATTGTAATGAGTCTTAAATGGAGTTGCGAGAGCACCTCCCGGCATTGGCTGAAGCGCAGGCGTATCTACTTCAACATAATCTCTCTTCAATAAAAATTCGCGGATAGTCTGCACCAATTTATGCCGAACAATAAATCTTTCTTTTATTTCCGAATTAAATAACAAATCCAAATATCTTTGGCGAAATCTTGATTCTTGATCCGTCAATCCGTGCCATTTTTCAGGTAACGGCCGCAAACTTTTTGCAAGCATTGTAAGTGTACTCACCAGCAAAGTTTTTTCACCTTTCTTTGTGAGCATTGCTTTGCCTCGCACCTGCACAATGTCACCGATGTCCAACAAACCTAAATCTTTGTACGCTTTCTCGCCTATTTCATCTTTCTTGAATAAAATCTGCGTTTCCCCATACCCATCTTTTATTCTTCCAAAAGAAAGTCCGCCAAATTCTCGGAGTGCCATCACCCTACCTACCAGCGTCACCGCCTTGCCACCGCGCTTCAAAGCCCCAAATTTTTCTACAAATTCATCCACCCGCAAAGTACGGTTGGATTTCGCAGGATAAGGGTCAACACCCCTCTCCCGCAGTTTCCGAAGCTTCTCTAATCTAAATGAAATAATCTGGTCAATACTATCCATAACCTTTTGATTATATCAGACCAAATCGTCTTAGATCCCTCATAGCCCAAAGGTCATTCCGTAGCTTTAGCGACCGTGGTCCTTCCGTAGCCTTGGCGAAGGAGGAAGGATGATCGGCGAAGGATGATCGGCGAAATGGGTCTCCCTTGCAGTTTTCATAATTTCCATGCTTCGATACCTTACACAAAGCCAACCAATCAGCCCACCCTATTTTGCCCCAATATACTCAGCATAAAGACCAAACAAAAATTCCAACCGCTTGGGTTCGGACTCAAAACTAGGAGCCTTGTAACAACGATCAACTACTCGATCGAGAGCATGATGGGCATCCAGCAAATCTTTAGGCATTGTCCGAGGGTCATACAAATCCGCCAAACTTGAGTTGGGATATTTTGCTCGCTCATCCAAAACTGCCTGAGCTGCCACCTCAACTTCCTTCACGAGATCACTGCTAACATTTTTTGGCCAAGGAAAATTATTATAGACAATGTCTTTAGAATAACGATAATCAGACTTTAATCTGCCACAAACCGCCCTGACCCATGTCATATGCATTTCCGACTCCAACACACCAAA
>CAYGIK010000014.1:0-13779 GCA_964350005.1 uncultured Candidatus Saccharibacteria bacterium | reverse complement strand
TTTAATATGAACGAAGAAAATAGTTTTCCTACTTGGTTCGCCACGATATTACTCATAATCTCTAGTATCCTTCTGTGGATAATAGGAGCAATTAAAATTTCAACCGAAGATACTTTTACTAAATACTGGAAAATTCTAGCGGTGATTTTCTTAATTTTAAGTATTGACGAAGGGTCATCAATGCACGAAATGCTGTCTGTCTCAATAGGGGCGACCTTAGGAATACAGGGAGGTATGTTTTATTATGCTTGGGTTATACCAGCGCTACTTTTATTAGCCGTTTTAGCGCTTTATTTTTTTAAATTTTGGCAGAATTTATATTCGAGTACTCGCTGGCTCGTCTTTTGGGCGGGTTTGTTATATATAAGCGGAGCATTGGGAATAGAAATGCTCGGAGGTCGCTATGCTACCAAACTCGGAGGATATGATTTTAATTACTTTTTGTTAGTAGCAGTGGAGGAGGGGTTAGAAAAAATGGGACTAGTCGTGTTTATTTATGCCCTAATTAAGTGTTTAGCTCGACTTAAAGACGGAGTTTGGATAGGTTTCCGAGACTAATCACCTAGGCTACACAGCCACCATTTCCAAAATCTGCTTGTATGTGGTGGAACAGAAAAATCTTCTTCCGAACCATCTGGGCCATTTAGTCACCGCTTAATAATGTTGGCGTGTAGATTTGAAACAGACTCGATGTGAAGTACAATTATAATAGGTTTAATATTGCCTATGAAGATTACACTGATTGAAAAAATGCCTAAATCCTTTGTGGGCGGTTTAATCATTCCTCTTTTTAAACCGAAGGATATCGAAGAAAATATTTTATTTAAAAATCTTCCGCGGGAGGATCAGACATATCTTAAAAAGGTTGTTGCTTCGGTTAAGTGGGACGAAAAGGAACTTCGCTTGGTTTCTCTTCCTTCAAATCCTATACAAGGAGTTATTTTTTTGGGTCTGGGTGAAAGAAAAAAATGGCAAGTCAGAAGACTGGTTCTGGCTGTTAGGCAAGCCATTAAATTTTTGAAAAACAATCAGATATCAAGAGCTGCCATTTCTTTTATGGAACCTGAAGGTAAAATTCTTTTGCCTGATAGTGAAACCCTTTCTTTGATTGTCCAGAATCTTTTAATGTCCGAATTTGAGTTTACCCGTTATAAAGAAAAACCCAAAAAGGATTGGCCCAAGATAGAGGAAATTGTTTTACTTGCCAAAATCAACCAACCTCTTCGGTCGGCTCTTCAAGAAGGAATTATTTTGGGCGAGGAAATCAATAATTGCCGTAAATTAACGAATATGCCGGGCGGTTTTATTTCGCCATGTGAATTAGCTAAAGAAGCTCGCAAGTTGGCTAAAACTGTCGGTTTTGAGGTTGAAGTGCTTGGTCAAAAGGAAATGAAGAAGTTGGGCATGGGGGCCATCTTAGAAGTAGCTCAAGGCTCAATCGAACCACCTCGGTTTATCATCCTTAAATATGGTTCTCCCAAGAAATCTCCCCTTGTTTTTGTTGGTAAAGGAGTCACTTTTGACGCTGGGGGTCTTAGCCTAAAGTCCTCGGATAAAATGCACAAGATGCACATGGATAAAGCGGGAGCCGCAGCTGTCTTACATGCTGTTTCTGCTATCGCTAGGCTTAAGCTCCCGGTTAGAGTAATTGGCTTAATCCCCGCTGTTGAGAATATGCCTTCTGGTTCAAGTTATCGTCCGGGCGATATTCTTAAGTCTATTACTGGTAAAACAATTGAGGTTTTAAATACGGACGCCGAAGGAAGAATTATTATGGCTGATGCTTTAGGTTATGCTCAAAGGTATAAACCAGCTCTTATTGTGGATTTGGCCACTTTAACTGATGCAGCCGCAACGGCTTTGGGTCAAAGGGTCAATGCTCTTTTTGCCAATCAAGAAAAGCTGTATCAACTAGGCAAAGAGGTGGGAGAAAAAATGGGAGATTACACTTGGCCAATGCCACTTTGGGAAGAATACGATGAAGAAATTAAAGGTACTTTTGGCGACGTGGCCAATGTGGGTAAAACTGAATATGGGGATTCGATTATGGCTGCAACTTTCCTAAAACAATTTGTGGGCAATTTCCCTTGGATTCATGTTGATATTGTTCCCCTGATGACCACAATCGAAGGGCAACATTTAGCCGAAGGCGCTTCTGGCACTGGTGTGGCCCTATTAGTTGGAATAGCCAAGAAATTCAATTAGGATTTTGGGAACAAAAACGACTAAAAATTCTTCTCGGGAACATTGGCAAACAAAGGTTGGTTTTATTCTCTCTTCCGCAGGTTCGGCGGCGGGTTTGGGTAATTTTTGGCGATTTTCTTATTTGGCCGGTATGAGCGGTGGAGGAGTTTTTGTTTTGACTTATCTTATCTCCGTTCTTCTCATCGGCATCCCCGTGATGATAGCTGAATTTCTTATCGGGCGTAGTGCCCAGAAGAGTATTGTTGGAGCTTACAAAAAGTTTTCTGGCAACAGTCACTTTTGGACTTTAATCGGTCTGGTTGGGGTTTTAGCTTCAGCTGTCATCATGTCCTATTATTCGGTTATTGGTGGTTGGACATTGAGTTACCTTTTCAACGCCTTAACAAGCCAATTACCTCAAGCGGCAGAATCTTCTATTTCTCTTTTTCAGGGTTTGACTAATAATGTTTTTCTTCAGGCCTTCTGGTACACTATTTTCTTCTTAATCGTTATTGCTGTTGTCAGCAGGGGCATTAGAGCCGGCATCGAGAGATGGAATAAAGTTTTAATGATTATTTTCTTCTTGCTTCTACTGGTGATGGTTGGCTATTCGTTAACCACTAGCGGTGCCATGGAAGCCCTTCATTTCCTCTTTGGTTTTGATCTGGCTCGGTTCAGTCCCTCTATCGTTCTCTTGGCGGTGGGACACGCTTTCTTCAGTTTGAGTTTGGGATCCGGCACAATGGTGGCTTATGGTAGCTATCTTTCACGCAAAATAGCTATTCCTTTTGCTTCGGTTATAGTTAGTTTTATTGATTCGGCAGTAGCTATCCTGGCGGGTCTAGTTATTTTCCCCATTGTTTTTAGTTTTGGTCTTTCACCTGCCTCCGGTACTGGGCTGGTCTTTATGACTCTGCCTCCACTCTTTTCTCTTATGCCTTTTGGCAATATCCTAGCGGTTATTTTCTTTTTCCTACTTTCGGTCGCAGCCGTTACTTCAGCAATCTCAATTTTGGAGGTAGTCGTATCTTATCTGGTTGATGAATGGAAAGTTTTGCGCAAAAGGACCGCTTGGTTAACGGGTGGCTTCATTTATTTATTTGGTCTTCTTTGGACAAAATATGACCTATCTTTGGCCGACAGAATAGCTGGCGGTTATCTTTTAGTTTTGGGTGCTTTATTTATTTCTCTCTTTGTGGGCTGGGTGATGAAAGACGAGATAGTGACCAGAGAACTTCGGTTGAATCAAGGGAGTGGCCTTTTTATTGCTTTTCGGATTTTAACTCGCTACATTATTCCCGCCCTTTTGCTTGTCATTATTTTTAGCGGAACAATTTAATTTTGTTTTGATATTTTGACTATCTCTATTAGCAAAAAATTATGCCAACTCAATCTTCGAACACGAAGTCTTGCCGAGATTAAAAGAACAATCGTTAATCGACTAACATGAAAATAATCATTCTTTCGCCAGAAGGAGAAAAATACTTCACAGACGAGCAAAAAACTGGTCTGAACTCCGTTGCCTCCGTGTTTTATATATCCCAAATCCAAAATCTCTCTTCAATCCCAGAACTACAAGACAATCAGGAAAAAATATTGGGTCTGAATCCTGATTTTGTTGACTGGAAATTTATCAAAGAAGAAATTGGTGCAATCCCTAACCTAAAAGCAATTTGTATTCCGCTCACTTCGTTTTCTTGGATAAATGTGGAATACGCCAAAACAAAAAATATTCCCGTTACCAATATTCGTAATTACTGTACCGAAGCTGTGACTGAATTTGCTCTAATGACGACATTAGCAGTAGCTCGCAAAATACCGCTGGTAATTCAGGACAACTACCAGCGGAATTCCATCAGACACCAAGGCATTGAATTGAAAGGGAAAAGAGTGGGAATTATTGGATTGGGCAATATTGGGAAAAGATACGCCGAACTTTGTTTTGGTATAGGCATGGAAGTTGTTTATTGGTCCAGAAAATCACGGGACGAAAGATTCAAATTTGTTGAACTGAACGAATTGATGTCCACTAGTGATGTAATATTCCCCGCCATGGCAAAAAACGAAGAAAGTATAAACACTATTACTGATGATTTGTTGAAAAGCATGAAAGATTCAGCAATTCTGGTAAGTTTTTGCAGAACTTATAACCATGAATTGGTATTAGATTTGGCGCAGTCGGGAAAAATTGGTGGCTACGCATTTGAAGAGGACAATGGCAATCCCAACAATTACAAAGGCAATGTTCTGGCTTTTCCATGCATTGCCTGGGCGACTGACAAATCAAGAAAGCGAAGTGCTGAATTATGGACAAAAGCAATAATCAACGCCTCAAAAGGTATTTTCCCCACCAAAGTTTTATAATAAATCTAAGAAATCGACGAAGCAAAAATATTTGCCAGTAAACACATACAACTTTTATCTATTAGAGCTAAAAACCAGTCGATTCCCAACCGCAATAATGAGCACACCCCCTTCAATGTAGAAAACTTTGTTCCCCAAACCATTTCGACAATTCAAACAATTTAGTCTACAATCCAAAAGATTCTTAGTTTGCGGATATGCTTAATAAAAGAATAAATTTTATTTATGGTGTTATTGGACTGGCAGTTTTAGCTGTCCCGGTTTGGTATGTTATTTGGGACATGGGTATCAGACCCCAGTCGGATAAGGGTTCCACCCCTCCCCTTGCAAACTTAACGGTAGTAGAAGATATCGTTAATCAGTTGGACATTTTACCAAATGAGGCACTGATAGCGAATGTTCCTTTTACTTCCCAAGCACCCACATTTGATTGGGCTGATCCCCGTCAGCAGGATGCCTGTGAAGAAGTGGCTGTATTGATGGCGGCCAAATGGGTGACAGGGGAGCAAATTGGGACGGCAGAGCAGGCAGTAGCGGATATTATTACACTTGCCAAATTATCCGAAAATATGTTTGGCACTTATGTTGATTCCTCCGCCGTGGATACTTTGAAAATGTTTCAAAAATATACCGGAACCACAAATGGCACTGTGAAATATGATGTAACGCTGGTTGACATGAAAAGTGAATTGGCATCGGGCCATATTCTTTTGGCGCCAATGGACGGAAAAGCATTGCATAATCCCAACTACACCGCCGGCGGGCCAGAACGACACTTTCTGGTCATTATCGGATACGATGACAACACAAAAATGTTCACTACCAATGATTCAGGAACACGCAAAGGAAAAAATTACCGCTACAAGTATGATGTCCTCTACGCCGCAATGCGGGATTATCCAACCGGAGACCACAAAGCAATCGCCAGCAATGTCCCTGCGATGATTATTGTTAGCAAATAAAAACCTAGCAACCGTATTTGCTAGGGTTTAGTAAACTTAATATACAAGGTTGTCGGGATGGGGAAAATAGGTAGTGCCCCACGGAATCTGGAAAAGGAATTTAGATAATTTATTCTACCCGCCAAACCAAAGCTTTGGCAATGTTTTTATGCTACAATGCATCGTTGGGGATGTACCCCAAAAAGGAGAGGAAATGTACCTTAAATATCTTCTTTTGTTAGTGTTTTTGGCGCTCTGTTTTTCCTGCAACAAACCAGCCGAGCCCGCGAGTAAGGGGACATCAGATGTTCTTGTCCCAATCTCGGGGTCTGATGCGGAAACCGAAATCAAGGGAATCATGCTTTTTGGCTTCGATCGAATCAACCTTGGTTCTGCAATCTCCGAAGTAAACTTGGGAATGTTTCCTGACTACTCCGAGGAGCGATTAACAGACAGAGTTTACGCGGTCTACAAATCGGATCGGGTTATCATGCCAGATCTTCCGCTCTTCGACAAAATGTCGGTGGATATGAGGAACAAACTGACCAACACTGTCGTATCAAGTAGGTCCTCCACGTGTGATGTGTTCACTCACTTCGTTGTCGGGCTGGAATTCTACGACGACAAGTTGGACACCATTCACATCGGCTTTCAAACGCCAACAGAAACAACAGCTGGAGACATTACTGATTTTGTTCAGGAGATGCGCCAAGCGATAAAATCCTACTATGACCCCAGACTTATCGTTCTAGATAAGTTCTATGGAGACGAAGGGTATGATCTTCAGCCGTATGAAGGGGCTCTAATGTTAGTGGATAGGGCGAACGATCTAAACAATCTTATGTTTGTTTGGACAAAGACCAGCGCCTACATCGACATCCATTATGGGCCAACCTTCTCTTCGAGAGTGCTTCTGGAAGAAAAGCTAAAGAAGTTAGAAGAGAGCGGAGAATGAAGAAGATTATGGTGCCGGCTAACGCCGGCACCTTTTTATGGAGCTTTTTGCCAATTGGGGCGAAAATATGTAAAATGTAAACTATTCACACTATATTCAATTTTAAAAACTATTATGTTCAAAACTAGTTTATATGCGGTATTGTTTCTTTTGTTCGGGTTATTTCTCTCGGGTTGTTCCGTCAAACCACAGTCTTCTGGCTCTGCCGAATGCCAAACTTTGTGTACATCTATGGCGTCAAAGTGTGACCAAGTTAATGTATCGTCCTGTGCTAAAGATTGCACTAACTGGGATGCTGCTAAAAGGGATTGTCTGTCAAAAGCAAATAATTGCGCTGAAATGGAGCAAACTTGCGCGTGGAAAGTCACCCTGCCAACTGCGGCTAAAGACTGCACCTCTGCCTGCAATAATTATGTCGCCCAGTGTATTTCGCAGGTGCCCAATGCCACTGATGCTCTCCGCGAAGAAGCCTTTCAATCTTGCTCTAGTGAATGTAAATCATGGCCATTAAACAAGATCGGCTGTATCGCTGGATGTAAGGATTGTCCGTCAATGACTGAAACTTGCGGTTTGTAGCAATACTCATGGCTAAGAGCAACAAATCCCAATTCGGAACCAACTGATAGCTGATGGTAATATCCGTGAAGTAAAAGTTAACGACATTGGAATTATGCCGGCGGGCGCTAATCATCATGAACATTTTGACAGTACCACCACAGAATAAATGAACACAGTGACAACCCTTTCTCATCGGCGCATAGATACTTTCGATTTACTTCGCGGTTACTTTCTTGTAGTAATTTTGATTGACCATTTTGCCCGTTATCCCGGAATATTTGATTTATTTACTGGTCGGGGAATGCTCTGGGTCTCTGCCGCCGAAGGCTTTTTTATCGTTTCTGGAATTATGGTCGGTCTTGTTCGGGGCAATGAAGCCAAACGGGGAGAATTTGTTTTAGCGTGGAAGCGCCTTTGGAAAAGAGCACTCACAATTTACATTTGGTCAGCCGTGTTGATATTGTTATTTACCGCCATTGGGCTGATGCTGACTGGAAATCCAGGTGTCAAATCCGGTATTGCGGAAAGCTTGTCTATTGCAACCATCATCAAAACTTTAACCTTCCAATATTCCTATGGTTGGGCGGATTTTTTACCATTTTATGCTGTTTATATCGCTTTAGCTCCATTGGCACTTTGGCTGATTCACAAGCGCCAAGCTTGGCTAGTCGCTCTCATTGCTCTCATTATTTGGTGGTATCGCGGTACCAATCCATTTCTAGCATGGCAAGTAGTATTCTTTCTTGGTATGATTTTTGGCTACTATCTCACCAGCTTTGAACAATTTTTCAACACGATATCCCGCCAACTAAAAAATATTATTTTATCTGTCCTATATTCTCTTGCCCTAATCACTCTTTCAATTAGTGTCGCGATTAAACACATTTTGCCGATTCTATCCGACTATTATAATTTTGGATTATCGTGGGTGGCTTTGATTGGGAACTCTTTGATTTTACTTGAAAATCTGACCAACCCTTGGTTCGAAAAATGGGCGGTCGCACCTGGTCGAGCAGGACTAGCGCTAATTTGGTTTGCCGCACTTTACTTAATTATCAGGCGACACGAACCAGTTATTGTCAAAGCTGTTGGTAATTTCTTTTTGCCCCTTGGTCGTGATCCTTTATTTGTTTATGGCCTAGAAAGTATTCTGGTTTATTTGGTGGCGGTTACCATTATTCACCCCACCAATTTCTTCTGGAACATTATTATTAATGCAGTTGGTGTGGGATTGATTTGGGGGATGGCGGTAATTTGGCAGAAACAACGCACATATCAACGCATTAGTCAGAATTCAAACCAATAAAATTACCGAGACCCTTCTGGTATTTAGTTTAATGAGCCTCTGAGTTGGAGACTGGCATGATTTTTGTTAACATAAAAAAGTCTGGGAACTCCCCCAATCCTAGATATGGATGATACTTTCTCTCTTGGCTGTAAGTTTAGGAGGTACGACGATGCACCTTGTTTGCGGGGTAGCACCCCGCTGAGTACAACTTTACGATCAGGTTCATTCATGTCTCGATTCTCCGGGCCCCGCCAAAAAAAGCGGGGCCACCCTTTTTGTCTGGATATCTGTTTTGCCGTATGATGAGTAAGTTCATGATCGTTTTATGATGAATTGGTGGGATATTTTTATTAGCCAAATCGGGACTAGCTTTAGGCAAATAGGGGAAACTGCCGGTTTGTTTTGGAGTGGTTTAACGGATCAATTCTCTCTTATTGGGTTGATTGATTTGGTGTTGGTTACCTATATCTTATGGTGGCTTTACCGCAAACTTCGTCGCAGTGAACTCATCACCATTTCTCCCAAAATATTTATCTTACTAATTATCACCCTAGTTGCCCGAATACTTGGCCTATGGGCACTTTTTTATCTATCAGGAGCTCTCTTGGTAGTTGTTTTGCTGGCAGTTGCTGCTCTGTACGCTCCCGAAATAAAACAAATTCTGACTTCCGATGTCAAAATTCCTCTGCCAGCGACAGGACGCATTCTTCCTCCTCGAGGAGTCAGCACGACCGACTCGCAAACCGCCATCAAAACTATCATTGAGGCAATAGCTGTACTAACTCGCGCTCACAAACCCACCCTTTTTGTTATTAAACGCGATAAACCACTTACTCGTCTCATCGAAAACGGTACCAAAATGAATTCCCCATTGCGCTCCGACTTACTAATTGATTTCTTTAGTAGCAATTCGGTTTTCGGCAAAGGTGCGGTAATCATCGAAGGGAATAAAATTATTGCCGCTGGCTCAACTTTGATGCGCCCCAAAGCCCGTGTATTGTTCAATCCCACCGATCCGACAATTCAGAAGATAGCAAAAGATTTAAACGCAGTAATAGTTTTGTCTAATCGCACTACCGGAGATATCAGCGTAGTGTGCGGTGACAACACTTACAAAAACCTTCCCTTAAGCGACCTCTCCAAACTTTTGCAAAACATATTGGTTTATCATCGAATGTAAATGCGTCTTGGCTCGGTTAGTATTATGCGCTGGGTTGTCCTAATCGCCGCCATTTTGGTATGGATTAATATATATGCATTTACCGATCGCGCAAAAACGATTTCCGCTCCGCTCATAATAGAAAATCTTTCCGACAATTTAGCAATTGCCGAACCAATTACCATCGTAGAAGCGACTGTCAGCGGAAATTTGCGCGACATCGCTAAATTATCCGACCAAAATCTGCAATTTTTCTTTGATGCATCAAACATCACTAGCACAGGCGAATACTCTGTAAAAATTCAGCCCAAACTGATCCCCAAAAATATTCGGATAACAAGTTTTACTCCTAAAGAACTGAAAATAACAGCGGAATTAGTTTCTTCAAAAATAGTAAATGTAGCTGTTTTTTCCAAAGGCAGTACCAATGATAAATATAGTATCCGTTCACTGACTCCCACGCCTTCGGAAGTTCTGGTTTCTGGCGCACCGTCCTTGCTGGATAAAATTTCTGAAGCCAAAACTTTTGTTGATGTGAGCAATCATCGCACTTCGTTCACTGCTCCCGCAAAAGTCGTTGTGCAGGATGCCCGCAACCAAACCATCTCTTCGCTAAGAATATCGCCGGAAACTATAAAAGTTAATGTGGAAATCGTTGCTGGTGCCAGTGTTCGCAATCTCGGACTCCAACCCGCCTTCACGGGAGAATTGCCGGGTGGGTTCTGGGTGCGGGAAGTCATATTTGATCCACCTGTTGTGCAGATCCGTGGACCACAAAAAAATTTGGAAAAATTAGCTTCACTATCTTCCACAGTCATCAACTTAAGCAATCGCCGCAAAAATTTCAACGAACAAGTGGCTGTTAATTTGCCTAACGGAGTGGAAATAGTTGGAGAAAACCTAATAATGGCGCAAGTCACAATCGACTCCAGTGGAGGAACTCGTCAACTGGACATCGTACCTCAATATGCTAATGTGACCGAAGGTTTCGGAGTTACCACTATTACTCCCGCCAGCGTTCAGGTAGTGGTTTCTGGGGATCCTAAGGTAATCAACCAATTAAAACGCTCGGATATCAAACTAAATCTAGATATGAAGGGGACTTTGTCTGGTACAAATCGAATTACCATTACTCCCGCAATGTTTTTAGTTCCCGCCAACATTCAGGTTGTAAGTTTCACCCCCGATCGAATTGAAGTCGTTGTCTCTCGCCTATAAATAGTATCTAGTATCTAGGGACTAGTATCTAAGGGAATATAAAATAAAAAATCAGCAAATCAGCAAGTAGTAACGAGTGACGAGTCGCGAGTAACAAAAAAGCCGTCATCCTGAACTAGTTTTAGGATCCATCTTCCTCTGTCATCCTGAGCGAGCATTACCCTCTGTCATCCTGAGCGAGCGGAGCGAGTCGAAGGATCTAGCCCCAAAGGGGCCCCGTTGGGGCGATAGCGGTCGCCACGGCGACCTAGATTCTTCATTACATTCAGAATGACCAAATAGATAGAATGACATCATGAGCAAATACACTGAATTTATTGTTTTAGATATTGAATCAACAGGAGTTGACCCCAAGCGCGACGATATTATCGAATTGTCCGCTGTTAAGCTGAACAATAAAGGCGAGATTGTTGATACTCTCGAAACTTTAATCGCAACCAAGCAACTGCCCCTTCGTCCGCTCGTCACAGCCCTTACTGGTATCAAAGACGAAGACTTAAACGGCCAACCAACACTAGAAGAAGTATTGCCCAGGGTTGAATCTTTCGTTGGCAATCTGCCGATTGTCGGACACAACATTAGCTTTGATGTTGAATTTTTGCACGCCAAAGGACTCGCTCTAAAAGGCGACTTGCTGGACACTCTTGAACTCGCCCAAACAATTCTCCCCAAACAGCCCAGCTATAGTTTGGAAGGCTTATCTTGGCGGTTTCATTTTCCACACCAGCCGTCGCACCGCGCAATGGCGGATGTTTTAGCGACAGTTGATTTAATGAAATTTTTAGGAGCTCAAATTATCAGCTTCAAAAACGGAACTCGTAAAAAAGTTTTAGATACTTTACCCGAAGATTCTTGGAACTGGCGCTGGTTGTTTGCTGACTCCGACTTCTCCCAATCACCGAAATCTACAGTTGCAGAATTAGGTAATGAAGACAAGGTCTCGGCATCCACTCCCCAAACTAGCTCGCTTATCAACACTATCAATCGAGCTGAACAATTTTTGCCGGAAATCAAATCGGCCGAAACAGGCAAAGTCAATTTCATTGAAACTCATTTTTCAATTGACCAGCTCACATTAGCAACAGCTCACGCAATTGCAAAAAAGCCGGCGGTCTTAGTGGTACCATTCAATGCGTGGCGTGAAATCGACTGGGAAAGAGTTGGAGATGCGCACAAAATAAAAATCGCTGTTCGGGACAGGAAAGAATTTTTCTACCGCGAAGATAGCGAACTAGAACTGGCAAAATTGATGCCTTCTCTTTCTGCTATTGAAGCCAGACTAATTGCTAAAATTATTATTTGGCGGGAAGAGTGGGGGAGTGACCCATCAAAAATGTATCTGGTAAATGATGAAATCTACCAATGGGAACAAAAATTCGCTCCAACCGAAATAAAAAAATCTATGCTTCCCGAACATAGCAAAGCGGATTTGATTGTTGCTACCAGTAGTTCTTGTTTGGAGCTGGAGAATTTGGATAAATACAATATAGTAATGCTCGACCCTCTGGGGGTTGAAGAATCTGCAATTCGTTCGTCTTCAAGAACGCTATCTGTAAATTATTTCAACGCATTAGTTTCCAGTCGTCGGGATTTTGTACATCTTCACATTCGCCCGAAGGACATAAAGCTGGCCGATAGTTTATTCAAACTACTGAATGATGCCAGCGGAAAATTAGTGGACTTAGGAAGAATGTTGGTGTCATGGTACACCCTTAATCCGCCGAGCAATGTATTTGATCGCAACACCGAAATCACTGGTGTAAATATGACGGATGATTTGCGTAATCAGCTAAATAAAATCGTTGCCGACTTATCGCAGTATCTTTTGTTGATTACTGAAGCAAAACTACCAAACTCATGTCAACAGGTTGAACACACCGAACGCCTAATTACTCATCTTCAGGCGCTGAAAACGACAAATCCCGCCTACCGTTATTTTCTCAACGCAATTGAAAATAGATTCTTTTTGGATATTCTTTCCGCTCATCCAGATTTCTCTTTGTTGGAGCGTATTTTAAAAGAAAGCAAATCATGCACCGTTTTGGGCGCCGGACTTTCTACTCAAAATAAATTCAGTTATTGGAATGCCTCATTTGGCGAAATAAATGGAAAAGTCTTGAAAGACACAACTCCGCTGGAATTATTGTTGGTCAAAGATTTGTCCGAAGGCGACGAATACACTAATGTTTTGGGAAAACTATCCAGCCAGCTTATCAATAACAATTCTCATTCGTTAGTTTTGACAGGGTCCGCATACGATACAGAAGAATTATTCGACTGGCTCTATGAACCGCTGACAGAAGCGGGAATTACTGCTATCAGCGCCAATACCGCCAAAGCACTTGAAAGATTGCCCGAATTAGTCGGTGCTAATCGCCAGATGGGAATTGTTGCGTATTATTGGTGGCTAGAGCGAACCAGAATATATTTGCCCAACTTCGATTTGCTTTTACTCGGAAAAATTCCGTTCGATCCCAACAGTCGTCCGCAAGCAAAAGTAATGCAGGGAGACGGCAACGGTTTTAATACTTACACCATTCCCCGCACAACAATGAAAGTTAAAGAAGTTCTTCATACCGCTTCGTTGATGAATTTTAAAACTATCATCCTCGCTGATAGTAGATTGGTGAAAAAAGATTACGGTGAACGAATCATCGGTTCCCTCGAGGGTTTTGTCGTAATCCCTCAAACCACCAAAGAAGTCCTTGGCTAAATCAAAATTTCTCCGTATTTACTCCTATCCCATGTATTACCTATTTGTACGATCGTACATATAGGTAATATTTTCAAATTACTCAAACAGGCGCAGATAGGAGGGGAAAACCCTTGACAAAGAGGGTGCCTTGTGCTACAATATGATAATTTGTTAGCGACTTTGAAAACCTGAGAGCTTGTCCGCGTCAGCACTTGTTGCTGGCAGGAAGGGTAGGGGAATGCGAGATATCACTCCCCCCAGTGGTGTCTCGCATTCCCTTACTGTCCCGTATCAAAAACTAAAATAAAATTTAGTTGTTCTTGTACCTTAGGTGAAAAAATATTCCCATCTCCAGTTTTTGCAGAGGAGCTGAAAATTTCCTCATCTGTAGAAACTGGGGATGGGCGGGATGGGAGG
>CAYGIK010000013.1:13290-14724 GCA_964350005.1 uncultured Candidatus Saccharibacteria bacterium | reverse complement strand
TACTTTTGCGCAATTTGACTGCTGTAATCAGCGCAAAAGTAAAAATAATTGCGCCAACTACGCAACTTGTAAATTGAGGAATGCCAAAATATCCCGGCGCGCATCCTAGGTTGCACACTTGATTGTGATACAACCGCCCCAATTCATAACCATAATTTCCCCACGCGAAAACTGCACCAAGCGCAATCAACCAAATCAATTTATATTGACTTGCCTTGTTGTAATTAATTCTTAAAATAATTGACCAGACAAATGTGATAAGAAAAACTACAAATCCCCAAAAACACGGAGTAAGTAATGGATTAACCAAACCATTCGGCATTTTGAACACCGTCCACAAACCATCAATACTGATATATTTCTCGATTACCAAAAAAACATTGTATCCCGCAAACAACACGCCTACTGTCAGCAAAAAATTCTGTAGAGCTAATAAATTATTTTTCATACCCCGTAGAAGAATTTAGAATATATGTTTTCGCCCGCTATTAGGGATTATATTCGCTAATAATTCTTTACCGTACCGAACTGAATCTCCCACAGAGAATATATCATTTGCCCAAGGGCGTTCTAAATTTCTCTACGGGGCATGCTCCTATTATACCAAACAACAAAACAGTCCGACGAATCGGACTGTTTTGTTTATTTATAATTCCAAACAGAAGAAGACTATTTCTTCTTCTTGCCCTTTGTCTTTGCCTTTTTCTTTGCCATTTGTTGGGTCCCCATGAACTTAACTGTTATAACACCTTTAATTATTGACCCTCTATCCCATAAGTCAATAACCTCTCAATGGGGATAAATCTCCATGAACCATAGAACGGACAAAATCCTCGCCCACCATAAACTTTTTACCCAAAACAGCCTTATTTTTCGGACGCACAATACGCTGAAAATCATTGACCTAGAGCCACTTTTTTGCTACATTGAACCCGCCCTAGAGGGAAACTTCTGGGAGCTCATTGACATCAAAGGAGGTCGCAACATGCGACATATTATTCTTATCTTTGTACTGCTGGTAGTTGCAATCACTGGTTGCGGCCACCACAATATTCCCGTCCGAACCTACGGCGGAAATACGGTTCAAATCGCGAACAACAATATGTCACCGAATATTGACGCGAAAACTTGGACAACGCTAGTAGAAGAGCTGTTCAGGCAACTCGCTGAAAAAACTTTTTCAGCACAGCCAAAAGATTCAATGGTTCATATCATTGACTTAGTGGCAACTGGAGGTCGGAACGGCAAGGCCACTCTGACATGGACATCGCCCGCTCTTAAGGGCGATTACAACAATGATGGCAAAGTGGACATCAGTGACATAACACCGCTGGCAATGTACTACGGTCAGCGGTTCGATGTCCGCCCCGAGACCATTTTTGTCAACGGCGACGATAACCCAATTATCAACGTCGCTGATATAACCGCAATTGC
>CAYGIK010000013.1:0-13190 GCA_964350005.1 uncultured Candidatus Saccharibacteria bacterium | reverse complement strand
TTGTCAACGGCGACGATAACCCAATTATCAACGTCGCTGATATAACCGCAATTGCAATAAACTTTGGATTTCATTTACAGGGATTCCGAGTTTATCGCGGGAAGTGGGATGGCGAGGTTGTAAATTGGGAAAGTAATTTCAGACCTAATTCCGATTTAGGTAATCCCGACTGGTCCATCAATCGAATTGAGCCAGTCGAATTGACAACGGAGTATGTCTACGAAGACATTATCACTTCGTTGTTGGACGACCGCCTTAGCGTTACCAATGTACGCTATAAGGTTATCGCCTACGGCGACAACACCGAAGGCGAAGAAAGTAATATGGCAATAATGCCTGACTTACTCCCCCTACTCGCCATTAGCGGTGTCGTAAAAGAAGGCAACGGTGGTGGCATTACCGGCGTAGTGCTGGAGCTGCTTCCAGGCGGATTGCTGACTACGACCGATTCTGGGGGAAACTACGCATTCTCTTTACTCGAATCGGGAGAATGGGTAGTAAACGCAAGGAAAAAGAATGGATTCTGGTTTGAGAAAGAATCCATATCCGTAGTCCTTTCCACCGCAGACGCGCTGGAACAGGACTTTACGGCAAGGAAAGCCGGAGTTGCGAACAGTCCTTGGCCAAAGTACCAGGGAGATGTAAAAAATTCCGGCTTAGGACGAGAAGTAGGAGCTGTCACCAATACCCTGAGGTGGCAATATCCAGTTGCTGCCACAGGAATGATGTTCGGCTCCCCCTCCATTGGCGAAGACGGAGCTGTGTATGTCGGTGCCAACCACTCGCTCTATGCCATTAATCCAAGTGGCACCGAGCGATGGACAGTACCGCTAAACCCGACGAAACCGGTACAGACCACACCTGTTATCGGCAATGGCGGATATATCTATATCGGATGCGGAGACAATAGGATTTACGCATTCGATAATTTCGGAGAGTTAAAGTGGGCCTCTCCGACAGAGAGCGAGACGGAAATGATGTTCAGCTCTCCCACAATTAGTCCCGGTGATGGAACTATTTATGTGGGGAGTACTGACAACAGCGTCTATGCTCTCAATCCAGCAGATGGAAATGTCTGCTGGATATTCCCTACCGATGGGGATGTGTACGCATCCCCAGCTATCGGCGACGACGGGACAATTTATGTCGGGAGCTACGATGGTAAGCTGTACGCCATCAACCCCGACGGCACAGAAAAATGGAACTTTCCTACCGATAGTACGGGAATTCCTACTTCCCCAGCAATCGGAGAAGATGGAAGCATATATTTCTGGTCCTTTGACAGAAATATGTACGCACTTCATCCCGACGGCGGGCTCAATTGGCGGGTACCAATTGACGCCTTTTTCGCTAGCTCACCCGTAGTGACTAGCGATTATCTCTATCTCGGGGTGATGGATGATGGGGGAAATGTATATTCCCTCAATCCAGCAGACGGTAGTGTAAACTGGTCTTTTCCGACCAGCGACTATGCGTCTAGTTGGCTCAGTGCGGGAGTCGCTGGAACAGTATATGTCGGCTGTTCCAACGGTACTGTTTATGCTCTTAACCCAAACGAGAGCATAAAATGGCAGTACTCGACGGGAGCAGTTATCGAAAGCTCTCCCGCCATTGGGAATGACATAGTTTATATCATTGCCGAAGACGGCTTCGTCTACGCCTTCGGCAATGTTTAAGCTTGCACCTACATGCACCCCTTAATGCTATAAAAAGGCGGGCCCTTGTGGCCCGCCTTTCTCATATCTACTTGCTTCTGAATAGAATCTTTTGATTCCAAAACACATGAAATTGTTTCCCAAATAAAAAATCGGGAGTATCCGATTTTTGATTGGCTGGGGTGGAAGGATTCGAACCTTCGGTGACGGGACCAAAACCCGCTGCCTTGCCACTTGGCTACACCCCAATAAAGAGAAGTTTACAGTATCAAGTAAGTGTCAGGTATCAAGTATTAGAAAGCTGTATGGAGACTACCTGTCCCGACAACACCTGAATTATACCCCAATAATCTGCAAAGCGACCTGTCTGTCTCGAGGCCTGTCCAACTCTATCACAAACACTCTTTGCCACTGTCCTAACTGCAGTTTTCCGTCAACTATATTCAACACTATCGAAGTTGGAAGACACAGAGCCTTATTGTGAGCATGCCCGTTAGCACACTCGTCTTCGCACATATTCACCGTGCGTACCGCAAAATTATCATGCGCATACGCCCGCGATTGAGGCGCTGATTCTTCCAGTGTTTTTTTCATATCCGAAATCAACAGTGGTTCTGATTCATTTACCACCACCGCCAGAGTTGTATGTAAACTCTGAATATTCACGAGACCCTTCTCAACACCACTCTCGGATATCTTCCCCAATACCGAGTCTGTAATATCAATAAAATCCAGAGTTTGCGCAGTTTGAAAGTCAATCAGTTCGCTGACAATCTTCATGATAAATAGATTACCGCAAAATCACTTTTTGTAAATCCCTCAATATTTACCACCCTTTCGAGCAACCGATGCAAAAATCCGCAGAATCAGGCATAATCAAAATGCAATTGTATATATAATTAATAAGTAATCTTGAATTTATGACAGACTATCTGCTTACTCATCCTTGGGTTCTTTACTTGATTTTACTTTGGACAATTCCTTGGAAGGCTGTTGCCTTATGGAAATCCGCCCGCGCAAATCAGATGTGGTGGTTTATTTTCCTTCTAATCATCAACACTTTGGGTCTGCTGGAAATCCTCTACATCTTCGTTTTTGCTCCAAAAAGAAAGAAGTAGCGAGTTACGAGTGACGAGTCGCGAGTAAAGACAAGTGACCTAGTGAAAAGTAGTTAAAAGCCCAGCGCGTTTCCGCGCTGGGCTAGTTGAAATTGAAAGCTAGCACTAATTAACAGTTAGCGGAAAACACACCCTCCCAACTCCATGATAAAACCGTTGGGCAGTGCTAGCCGGTTCAGTTACGCGCTCAATCGAATTTGTTCCGTCATCGCTATCCTTAGAAAATACCGTATCAAAAATGGCACATAGCTCGTAAGCTTTTGCACCAGTCACTCTATATTCAAATCTTTGTTTGGTGACAGGGTCAATCAAACCATCGGGCATGATATAGATATTAGAACCAGTAACTAATTGGTCAAAACTGACTGGCAATTTTTGATACCCAGCCCCACCCTTGAAACCGTAATATTCCTGAATCGCTCCCTGAATGCTCGATAACCTCTCCACCCGAGTATTGTCTAGATTTATTGCCCGCCGAGTTGAAGGACTTCCGATGATAAAAAAACTGCCTACGACTGCTCCAATCGCAACAACAAAAACTATCCACTCAAAAACCCTAAAACCCAAACCCACCTTGGGTTCATGATTACCGCCAAAAGTTCTTAAATGCCACCACTGATAACCCAAAATCGTGACAGCAACCGCTAAAGTAATCAATGTATGGATAACGAACCGCGCCACCAATGCGCCGTTTAAAAATCCCATAAAGAGCTGAATAACCTGCCAAATAATAACGAGGATAACCGCCACCATCGTTATGTACAACAGCCAATTCCGCACTCCAGAATCCGACCTCATCTTTCCGCTCTTCAATAATTTATTAGCCGTAAAATTAAGATAAACAAAAATAGGAAAACTAATAAACACCGCAGCCATAAAGCCAATAATCGCTTCTTCGGGTAAGGACATCCCTGCATTCTGAAGCGAATCCGGAATAAATTTATTCACAATAGCCTTCAGTAGAAAATTCAGGCCCAAACTGGAAATCAATAAAGTAGCGTAACTCAAAAGATAGACGAACCCATCCCGTGCGTAATTGTATCTCCCTTCCTCCATACCCTAATTATACCGAGACACCTAATAAATTACAAAATCCTCGTTCTGCGTAGCCCTGCCGAGCAGGGCGAAGCATGAAACACCAATACCCCTCGTAAAACTAAAAGAATGTGATAAATAAAGAGCCCAGCGCGTTTCCGCGCTGGGCCCAAGAAGACGAAAGAACATTGCCCTAAGGCAATTCTGGGCTCAATCCAAAAATTACGGATCGAGTACTCGAATCCAAGCAGTTCCTTCTACAGAAATACCCGTACTCAACTGGACGCCTCGAACCGAAATCTCAGCATACCCCTCGCTACCAGCATGAAAGGTACCCAATTCGCTAACAGAGCCTTCCCCAGAAACTACTTTCCAGCTCACGAAATCAACTCCGTCCAAAACGGCGAAATTCTGGTCCACCCCATAAGCAGAAAATTGTTTGATATCGCCAGGAGCCATTTGAAAATAGTTGGGCACTATCATTATTGTCGTAAGGAAGCGTGTTTCAGGAACGGCAGGAGACGATACGCTAACATTATTTGTAAGTACGTGGTCGTTCCAGCGGATCTCACACGAAACCGTCACGACTATGTCGTAATGATTTGTTCCCCACTCATTGACCGGGATAGTCAGGATGCCAGTTTCGATAATTGTAGCAGCACCTGCCGTCGTCGCCCATTTCACACTCGCCATATCAGGCAAGGACAGCACGGTATGCCCATCTTTTGCGAGGATTTGATAAGTGAACTGAAATGGAACTCCGCGCTCCACCGTCGCAGTTCGCGGCATAATCTGCAGAGTAGCGCCGTCATAAACATCCACTTGTGGAGGGATTGTGTAATCCCTAACCACTCTTCCACCGCCACCACCGCAACTCGCCACGAACAACACCAAAAACAAAAACAGTAATCGTTTCACGAGTTTTCCCTCCTTAGGGATATCTGGTTGAGATTCGCCTCACCAACTGGTCAGGCGTGATATTTCAAGATGCCAAATCGCCCCCATTCTAAGTGATGGGGGGGGTGAGTCAAGAGCCAGAGCGAATTAGCTGATTTTTGGCCCCCTAGAAGTGTCCTCCACTATAAAGCCTAATTTGGTTATCTTTTCTCTAATCTGGTCGGCTTTTTTCCAGTCTTTTGCCTTGCGAGCTTTTTCGCGGTCTGCAACTAACTTTTTCACCTCCGCTGGAATTGCCGATGGTTTATAATCCTTCAATCCCAAACCTAGAACTTTATCAAAATCGAGCATAGTAGCTTGTTTATCTGCTAAAGATTTTTTAGATTTTACCAAATCCCAAACTACTGCCAATGCTTTCGGCATATTCAAATCATCATTTATCGCAACCAAGAATTGTTCTTTGTATTTTGCATCCACTTTCCCTTTGTCATTCCCGCGAAGGCGGGAATCCATTTTTGTTTTTCCTTTCTGGATCCCCGATCGAGCCGGGGACGACAAAGAAGAGATACTGAATAGTGCCCGCAATTTATTCAAAGAATTCTGCGCACCTTCTAATGCCGACTTAGAAAAATTCAATTTCTGTCTGTATTGTCCTGAAATTACAAAATACCGAAATACCATTGGCTCAATGCCTTGCTTTACTAAATCCGACAAAGTGTAAAAATTGCCAGCGCTCTTCGCCATCTTTTTATTATTCATTTGCAAAAATTCGTTGTGCACCCAAAAATTGGCTAATGGTTTTCCATACGCTGCTTCGCTTTGCGCAATTTCATCATTGTGATGAATCAAGATATGATCAACTCCACCCGTATGAATATCAAACGGCTGTCCCAATTCTTTCGTGGAAATTGCCGAACATTCGATATGCCAACCGGGGAAACCAACTCCCCATGGAGATTTCCACTCCTGTTGCCGCTTTTTATCACCGGAGAATTTCCACAATGCAAAATCTGTCTCCCGTTTCTTCTCCTTACTATGCACTACCCTACTAACCCGCTGACCCGCTGACCCGCTTGTCCCCAGTACACCGTAACCCTTGAACTTTGCTGTATCGAAATAAATCCCGTCATCTGTTTTATATGTGTATCCTTTTTTCTCCAATTTTTTAATTAAATCAATTTGTTCTTTTATATACTTGCTCGCCCACGCAAATTTCACAGGCAATTCAATATTCAGTTCCTTAATATCTTTTACAAACTGGCCGGCGTAAAATTCGGTAATTTCCTTAGCTGTTTTGCCGGTTTTTTTTGATTCGCGTTCAATTTTATCCTCACCAGTATCCGCATCGGAGGTTAGATGTCCTACATCAGTAATGTTAATAATATGTCTTACTTTGTAATTATTGTATTCCAAAGCCCGACGCAAAATATCTGATGCCAAATATGCTCGCAGATTTCCTATGTGCGCATCTTGATAAACTGTCGGTCCACAAGAATACATCAAAACCATGCCTTTTTTAATTGGCTTAAACTCCTGCAGTTTCCTCCCTAATGTATTGAATATTTTTAATGTTGTCATTCTCGTTTTTTTCATCATCATTCCCACCTTCTCTTTTGTCATTCCGACCGTAGTGGAGGAATCTGTCTCCTAGATCCTTCGACTCGCTTCGCTCGCTCAGGATGACAAAGGAGGCTGGATCCCCGGGTCTCTAGCCGAGCAGGCAAGCCTGAGGATGACGGAAAAATAACATCCTGACCTGCTGTCCCGCTATCCGCTAACCCGCTACCCCGTCGAAGGCCCTTCGGAGCCTTGGCGAAGTAGGTCTAACCCACTAATCTTAGTCCAAAAGCGCGAGGGAATATCATTCGTCCGTCCACCACCACTGCTCCCAACAACACGAGTAATCCGCCCAAAATATTATTGGAGGTCAGTGTCTCATGTAAAAAGATAACTGATAATATAGCCACCTGAATTATTATTGTATTAGTCAAAACCGACGCTTCAATAACTCGTAATTTATCCAATACACCGTTCCATAACAATCCTCCAAATGCAAATATTAACGCGACTGTTATAACTCCGATAATCAATCGACTATCCCAAACTATTTGTTGCGGCAAGCCCCCCGCCAATAATCCGATTGGAACTAATATCATAGCGCCAACACCATTGCCAATCAAAGCCAAAGTTAGGGTTATGTCTTTCTTATGAGCCTTGGAAATCATTCGAGCAACCGCATTATTAAACGCATAACCCGCTTCTGCCAATAGCAACAGTCCAACCCCCAACAATGTTCCACCCAATACTTGATTTCCCAAAAACACTATTATGCCAACCAACAGCACCGCTATCCCCAAATATTGCTCCATTCGTAGTTTTTCGCGAACCAATATTCCGGCCATCAATAGATTGAAGATTATGCTGGTAGCCGCTGCTAAACCAGCAGTAGCGCCTGTAACATATTGCAATCCAATCATCACAAACAGTGTTGCGGCACCGTATCCGACCACACCAGAAAGTATCATTAAGTATTTATGTTTAAACGAAATCCCGAAAAAGTACTTTTTCCCCTGCCGCCATGTGTAAATTAGTAAAATAATAAAAACCAGTAGCTGTATCATCCCGGCAAAAAAATACGGCGGGATTTCCTCCAGTCCGATTTTCATCACAATTTTTGACGCCGACCACAGGAATACTACGAATAGTCCCTGTAGTAAAAATGGAAGTTTATTTTTCATTATTGCGTCATGCTGGGGAGCGTTAGCGACTCCAGCATCTTATAAATGACAATATATTCCTTGTATTGTCATCCTCACATCGTCGAGGATCTTATATATTATTATACGATTCTGGACAAGCCAGAATGACGAATTTTTATTTTTCTTTTCTGGATCCCCGATGTCGAATGGCTTCGCCTTCGACTCGAGGATGACAGCTTCTTCGCTCATTACTCGCGACTCGTAACTCGCGACCCTTCTGTCATTATCTCACTCCTACCTTCCAGTGCTCTAATCAGCGTCAAATCGTCTGCATATTCCAAATCGGCGCCCATCGGAAGCCCCCTAGCAATTCTTGAAAGTTTTTTCCCGCTTCCAGACAATGTTTTTATCAGATAAGTCGCTGTCGCCTCCCCTTCCACATTGGGATTGGTGGCTATAACCACCTCCTTTATTTCTAAATTGGCCAAAAGCCTCTCGACCAGACTTTCAATCTGTAATTCCGCAGGGCCAATTCCGTCTAATGGACTTATTCTCCCTCCCAACACATGATACAAACCGGCAAATCCCGCCCGCTCCAACGCAATAACATCCAACGGTTCTTCTACTACCGCCAAAATAGATTGGTCGCGAGTTTTATCATCACAAATTTTGCACGGGTCCTGATCGGCAATATTGTGACAAATCAAACAATAAACAATATCTTCTTTCAAATTCAAAAATGCTTCACCTAAACACTTGGTATCCGCAGTATTATTTCTAACTAAATAAAAAGCCAGCCGCGAAGCTGTCTTTGGCCCAATACCGGGCAACTGGCTCAACGCGTTAATCAACCGCTCAATAGATTTCGGCAAACTTTGCATAAATAATTAAATCCTAAATTCTAGATTCCAAACAGGGCTTTCTTTTTCTTTCTGGATCCTCGGGTCAAGCCCGAGGACGACAGCTTTTTGTTTTTTATTTGCTGATTTGCTGATTTTTTATTTGCTGATTAACATCTTTAGATGTTCAGCCCTAAATCTCCCGCCACACCTTTCATCTTTTTGGCTGAAGCCTGTTGAGCTTTGGCAATTGCTGAATTAGCTGCCTGCCGAAAAAACTTTTCCACCGCCATTTTTTCGCTCGGAATCAGCAATTCCTCTGCAATCTCTACTAACTGAATTTTTTGTTCGCCATCCACTGTCACTCGCACTTTGCCTCCCAATTCCACTCCTTCAAAATGCATTTCTTTCAGCTCTCGCTGAATCGCACGCGCTTTGGACTGCAGTTGCCACATTCTTTTTGCTTTATCGAACACCATGGGAAAATACCAAATATAAAATATAAAATCAGCAAATTTTAGGAGACACTCGTTCTAGAATTTATCTTAATCTTGGCTAAAATTTTTGTAATTTCTTCTCCCTCCTGCAAGAGAGACTTACTGGTAACAGACTCAATATATCCGGATTCGGTCAATAGTTGTAGCCAATACAGCGTTTCCCGAGCTTCTTTTAGTGCAATTGTCACTTTATTAACAAAATCTTTTCTACTAATACCTGCATCTGCTTCGTTGAGATTCGCTGCAATGGAAGTAACCGCTCTAACCAACTGTGCAATAAGATTTCGACTTACTACATCCATCGAACAAGTTCTGGCTAATTTCACGACAGCTAGTGAGAAAGCGTAACAACGAGAATGAATTGGATACCGATGTGTGACCATTTGCTGATTTGCTGATTTGCTGATTTTTTATTGAGCTGTAAGCACTACCTTATTTGTGATTACAGCTTCTTTCGGTCGACTGACTTCACCCTGTCCATTATCTTCCACAGACATTGTGGCAATTTTATCCACCACATCCATTCCTTCAACCACTTTCCCAAAAATCACATAACTTTTCGGCATAGAAGTATTGTCCTTATGCATAATGAAAAACTGGCTACCGTTGGTGTTAGCGCCGGAATTCGCCATCGCTACTGTTCCGCGAGTATATTCAGCAATAATTTTTTCATCATTAAATTTATACCCCGGTCCACCGGTTCCATCATTGCTTGGATCTTCATCTTTGGAATTTGGATCACCCGTCTGAATCATGAAATCTTTCATCACCCGATGAAATGCAATTCCATCAAAGAAATTCTTTTTTGCAAGCAATACAAAGTTTGCCACCGTCTTGGGTGTATCTTTGGCGTTCAATTCTATTTTAATATTACCCGCGCTGGTCTCCAGCGTGGCAAATTTATTGTTAACTAATTCTGTTCTGCTAATTGTGCCAAATGGTCCGCTAACCACTCGTGCTGATTTAAACTGCTGAAATCCCCAAACCGAGCCCACTACCACCGCTGCCGCCACTGCCATCCCAGCCAACATTAGCCCACTTTTACTCAACCACCATCGCATTCTTGCGGTTTGTAATCTATAACGCTCCCGCATTTCATTGCGTACCAATTTTTGCTCTTCCAATTTTTTAGCTTTACGCTCTCTTGCTCGTTTTGACATAACTCTTTAATTAAAAATTAAGAATGAAGAATGAAAAATTCTGGTAGCTCCTTCGTCGCTTTTTATAGTTGTCATTCTGGCTTGGCTCGCCCGTCCGTAGCTTTATGCGTAGGAGGGACCAGAGTTTTATTAATATATCTATAAAATTTCTTGGTCGTGAATGACCACAGGCAGGCTAGGTGCGCTTCGCTTACCAAAATGACGGTACTTTTTACTCGTTACTCGCGACTCGTCACTCGTAACTCACTACAAACTACTCACTACAAACTATCTTTCACTCACTATCGCAGATCATTTCGTAGCCTTGGCGAAGGATGACTTATCACTACCTCCTTATTCCCAACCAAAAACCAGTCTGTCGGACATCCCCCAATCAGCCATTATCTATTTGTTCTGACTCGAAAATATACCGCCCCAGTCAGCCGAGATGTTAGTTTGCCAAAAAATAATCTTCGGTCCCACCACATTAATAATTCCAATCGCAACCAAAATAACCGCCAACTGACGCCAGAAAGAATTAGTAAAATTCTCCTGCCGCTTTGCTTCGGCTTTAAATGCTCTCATAAGTTCGTCATCCACTAATTGCATCCTGTTACAAATCACTCACTATGTTGCCGGCCTAAAGATACTTTGCCACATCCCCCGCCAGAATCCGGTTGCTTTGGGCGGTTCGTGTACCGGAGGGGCATTATCGCTAGTTGAGCTAATTATACCCGTAGTGACCAGTTTCTGTAAAATCGACTCAACAGTTGTTTTTGGCTCAGGCATACTCTCGTAAGTAGATATACTCGATAACGCGTCAGCCACCCCTTTTATTTCGAGAAAATTATTCCTGCCTACTACCTTTGCCTTCTCCTCCGCAACAAAAGTATCCAATTTATTAAAGTCCGAT
Organism: uncultured Candidatus Saccharibacteria bacterium; assembly: GCA_964350005.1. Classification (GTDB taxonomy): domain Bacteria; phylum Patescibacteriota; class Kazan-3B-28; order Kazan-3B-28; family Kazan-3B-28; genus JAKLDB01. The sequence continues at coordinate 2,398 of CAYGIK010000013.1, read as the reverse complement.
TTCACTTCCTTGGAAGTTCTTATCGGCAAAACAGGTGTCTGATTGTCGACAGTGGGCAAATCTATGGTAGGTGAAACAATTGTCAGACCAATCGGCATTGTTCGCTTAGTAAAGTTTGTATCCTTACCTGTAATTGTCACCAATAAAGAATAATTAGCCGACGCAATCGCATCAGTTGTATAGATAGTCAAATTCATCGTACCGGGCAATCTGATCAATTGAGCCGGCACAAACCCCGCCGTCATCCCCGACACAAGTCCGCTAACTTGTGCTTCAATTGTACTAGCGTAATTATCAATTGATGTAACCCCAATCGTAAATACAGTAGCGTTACCTGCGGTAATTGTTTGCCGAACTGGAGTTGTTGTAACTACAAATGTCGGTTCCGACACTGCTCCCGTAACCGAATAAACTGATAATCCGCTTATTCCCCACGAATCAACACCGTTCCCGCTATTAAAAACAATATCCGCAGTTCCCGTATCAACCGTTGTCACCAAAGCCGTAGTCTGCCAAGTACCAGCAGGAACTGTAACCGAACTCGCTAAATTACCAATCGTCATTCGTGTAGACAATGCATTACTTGACGAACCAACGGTGGCTTTAAAGTTGTAATTCCCCTGTTCTAATCCCGCTATGCGAAATATTGTACCTGCCGAACCGGTATTATAGTCTCGCTTCATCAAATCAGTCACTGTTTTATCAGAAAACTCACTAATCCCAGCTGTTGCCCAACCATAAGTAAAATTGTCAGATTGTTTAGGATACGCCGAAAGACCACCTTTAACCTGAATCATTCCCGATGCTTTATCCGCCAAACTCGCTCCACCAAAATCAAATGCCACCACTAGATTCAATTCAGTAGCCGCTAATGTCAGACCAACTAAAATCGCCAAACCCAAAGACGTCGCCAAAATCGTTCTCGCATCCCACCTAAAAAACTCAACTAACCAATGCCTCTTATTATCCACACCCCTATTATACCAGTCTTCGCTACCTTCAGCGGTTCCTCTATAACATGAAAAGCGAAGACTGCCCTGCGAAGCTCGAAGAGCGACCATGGTCCTTCCGTAGCTTCAGCGAAGGAGGAAGCATGGGCCTATCCCTGCTTGGAATCTGGGATACGGAAAAGGCGGCCTGCTATACAGCAAACCGCCTTCATTTCGTTCAAAGAACAGAGTTAACTATCCAGCCTGACACGAACATCCAACGCAACGCAGTTAAGCAGTTTCTTAACCGCATCCTCAACAGTTTTTCCGCAAACCGTTGAAACCACCCTGCCACCCTCCGCCTCAAGTACAAGACGAACCTTGTACTCACCTAACGTAGAAGTTGTAACTCGCAGGAGATACTTGACTCCTCGTTCCCCGAAAAAGTTTTTTTCATTCTCGGGGATAGGAGCCACCTGATCTCCTATCTGGTGGTTGCGCATCTTAACGGATTCGCCGTCAATGACTACCATCCCCCACTTTTCCAGCATTTGGACAATTCTCCGTCTCATAGCAGAAGTGCAACCCAGATCAACCAACAAGAGCACACTGCCGTGATTGTTGATGACTCTGGCAACCAAGTCGCGGAAAGTAACATCAGGCAAATTCCACATCCGACGTTCCCTCTGAAGATAGCGGAGCACTCCTGTAAGAGAGGCAATCAGGAACAGGACGCTGATTGTTCTGAAATCGGCCGCCAACGATGAAGATGTGGACCAAAATGAGGACACCACAGCAATCACCGCAACAAAGACCGACAGCATTGTAATCATGTCCAACATCATCTCCCAGAAGGGATAGATGGGGACTCGGCGAAGCAAGCTTTCAAGATTGTAAAGTTTCACTGAAAATCTCCTTTTCCTCCGCCTTTAGCTCACGGATTTCTCCTGTGGCATCTGGTCGGGGAGTACAGTACTGGTTGCCTTAGCAACTACCTTACATATACCAAAAAACCCGCTCTGAGTCAATTCTTTCCCCTCCCCCCTGCCATAGGAGGAGGAATGTAATCAATTGAGTAAAATCATCGCCGCGGGGAGATGTTTGAGGGAGGTCGCCACGGCGACCGACCGAGTTTCGACCATTAGCGGAAAGATGATTTTTGCCAATTGATAGTTCCGACGACGTGGGCAAACGCTTTGGTTACTTTGGCAAGACAAAGTAACCGCGGTACAAGGGTCGCGCAGACCCTTGAAAAGAAAAATAAAAAGAAAATGGATTCCTGCCTCCGCAGGAATGACAAAGAAATATTATAAGATTCTGGACAAGCCAGAATGACGGAAAAATAAAAAGAATGACCCTCCTTCGCCAAGGCTACGGACGGGCTTCGCAAAAACTAAACGGGAGTCTCTGCGAGCATCTCCTCTGGTTCCTCCAAATGCCGACGCTCCAAATCTCGGAAAGTCATTCTG
>CAYGIK010000012.1:0-15015 GCA_964350005.1 uncultured Candidatus Saccharibacteria bacterium | reverse complement strand
AAGGGTCGCGCAGACCCTTGAAAAGAAAAAATTAAAAGAAAATGGATTCCCGCCTACGCGGGAATGACAAAAAAGGAAAAGAATAAACAAAAAGAAAACGACCGCTAATGAGCGGTCGTCTCTCGCGATGTAATCGCACTATAAATGTTATTTTATTTTTTTACGAATGAAGGCGGGGACATCCAACTCGTCCCTATCCCCTTCCCCGTGTTCCTGTTTTACAGTAGCCGGTTTCATCTCCATCTTTCGTCTTTGGATATAGGATTCATCAAATCCCGTCGCAATAACGGTAATTTTAATTTCACCCTGCATCGCTTCATCCACCACCGCACCAAAGATGATGTTGGCATCCGGATCGGAAGCTTCGGTAATTACCCGAGCAGCTTCATCGATTTCATACATCGACATATCGGGACCACCGGTGATGTTGAAAAGAATTCCCTTTGCACCATCAATCGACAGTTCCAACAATGGCGAATCAATCGCCATCTTTGCCGCTTCCAAAGCACGATTATCACCAGTACCACGCCCGATTCCCATCAAAGCGCTTCCGGCATTCTGCATAATCGTCTTAACATCAGCAAAGTCGACGTTAATCATTCCGTGCATAGTAATCAAATCTGAAATACCTTGCACACCTTGGCGGAGAATATCATCCACCACCGAGAAAGCATCATATAGTGATGTTTTCTTATCGATAACTTGGAGCAGTCGGTCGTTTGGAATAGTGATTAGAGTATCCACTCTGCTTTGCAGTTCTTGAATACCTTCTTCACCTACCCGCTTACGCCGCATACCCTCGAACGAGAACGGCTTCGTCACTACCGCCACCGTTAGTGCGCCTAACTCTTTAGCAATCTCTGCCACAATCGGCGCAGCCCCTGTACCAGTGCCGCCACCCATACCACAAGTGACAAACACCATATCAGCATCTTTCAATGCTGTGTAGATGGCTTCCTTGTCTTCTTCCGCTGACTTCCGTCCCAGCTCAGGGTCCGAGCCGGCGCCAAGACCACGGGTAGTGGTTTGGCCAATCTGAACCCTAACAGGCGCATCATTGTGATGCAAATCCTGCGCGTCTGTGTTTACCGCGACGAAATCCACCCCCTTGATTCTGGATTGAATCATTCGATTCACCGCGTGGCAGCCGGAGCCGCCCACACCGACAACCTTAATTCGTGCAAAAACATCCGCCTCTTCAAAGGTGTCCGACGCAATGTTCGCACTCATGGTCCGTTTTTTGGTTGCCATTATCCTATCTTTCGACCTCCCTTAACAAAAACTAATATATCTGTGGTAAACAAAAGTTTACAACCAAACATTGTACAAACCGTAGCTTGACAATGTCAAACTACGCCTCTCCCTCCAACCCTCGCAGATTCCCCGAAGCCTAGTCGTAGGGGAACCCAAATCCGCCCCCAGCGCAGATTTATTTGGTGAAGATATTTTTTATCCGAGAAACAATCGCCGCAAAATCCAAAGTCGGAAAATTATTTTGGCTATCGTCCTCGTCTATACCCCACAGCATGCATCCGATTGCGGTCGCGAACCGGGGGTCGTCTAGTTTGTCAACCATCCCCTTCAATTCGACTGGGAAACCCAGTTGTGTAGGAAGACCAAGGTGGCTTTTAGCCGATTCAACAATTCCGGCCAATTTTGCCCCTCCGCCTACCAACACCGCTCCGGCTGGTAATACGCCGTCGCGACCGACTTTTCGTAACTCTGACTTAATCATCAAAAATAATTCCGCCAACCTTGCTTCAATAATATCAGCAACATATCTGCGCGAAACTATTTGCTCTTCATCCTTATCAATTTTAGATAAATCAATCGTGTCTTTGTCTGACAACATAATCGGACTGGCCACGCCGTATTCCAATTTTATTTTTTCCGCCGTGTCTAGTGAAACTCTCAAACCAATTGCAATATCGTGAGTCAAATGATCAGAACCGATTGGAAGCACCGCAGAATGATAAATCCCTCCTTCTTCAAATATCACCATTCCAGTTGTCGTAGCGCCGATATCAATCAATACCACCCCTAGTTCCTTTTGTTTTTTCGAAAGCACTGCCTTAGCGGCGGCCAATGGAGCCAAAACAAAACCAGCGACCGATACACCTGCCTGTTCTGCTGTCCTCCTAATATTTTTAATAAATGGAGTCGAGCCTGTAATCACATGAGCATCCACCTCCAACCTCACCCCCGACATCCCAGTCGGATCCTTAATACCCCCCTGTCCATCCACCATATACATCTTTGGAATAATATGCAGAATTTCTTGGTTAACCGACATTGGTACTGACTGCGCCACCTCCTTAACCCGAACAACATCTTCAGAAGTAATTTCTTCTCTGCCCCGCGCAATTGTCACCAATCCTTTATTATTAGTCGCATTAATGTGATCACCAACAAGCGAAATGTACACTGCTTCCACAGGCAATCCTGCCATCCGTTCCGCTTCTTCTACTGAACCTGCAATTGCTGATACCGCTTCTTCTATGTCTGTCACTACACCACGCCGCATTCCCGAACCTTCATGAATACTCACTCCCACGACACTGGGGTGCGTTTCACCTTCGGCGCGATGACCGATTACTGTCACCACTTTAGAATCGCCGATATCTATACCAACAGCAATTTTCTCTTTCACCCCGTAGAAGAATTTAGAAAATATGTTCTTTCGCCCGACTTGGGCATATACCAATCTTCAACTATAGCATTACAAACCAGTTGTGGTTGTATTTCCCCATTCAGAGAACATAATTCACGCCCAAGACGTTCTAAATTTCCCTACGGGGCATATCGAAACCTGTCCCCATTCTATCCTATGGAACGAGCTTGGCAATCGCTCAAGCTGATAAAACCAACTCTATCACCTTATCTTCGAGTTTTTCCATCCTCATCGCCGCCTTTTCATTAGGGTGATGGATTCCCGCCAAATGAAGCAACCCGTGAGCAAACAAATGGACAAATCTCTCTTTGTAGGATACTTTTTGTGCCTTTGCTTCACGAATCAGCTCCGCCCGAGAAATGAAAATATCTCCCAAATAATTTTTGTCCTCCGCGCTCCTCATTTCTTTCGGAGTAGATTCCGCATATGTAAATGTCAAAATGTTAGCAAGAGCATTCTTGTCCCGATATTTTTTATTCAGTTCCCGCATCCGTTTGTCTGTCGCCAGTATCAATCCCGCTTCACTCTCGCTATCAAGTTTAGTCAAACTAATTACTACATCAAAAATAAATTGGACAAGCTCATCATCAATGCCTTCCAACCCATAAGTCTCGTAGCCAACATAAACTTTTGCCATAAACAGTATCTAGTATCTAGTATTTAGTATTTAGAGATTTTTGTTTGAGTTGGGTAATTGTCCCATTTAACATTCTGCCAATTTCTGCAATCTGTATCTGTAGATTTTGCCAGTTTTGGCTGGTGGTATAACCAAGATCGCAGCTAAGAACCATCTGGGTTTCTAGTTCAGCCAAAGAACCGCGAGCAATGTAGAGAAAATTAATAAAATCTTTAGTAGAACTGCGAGACCAGCCCTCGGCAATATTGGATGGAATTGAAACAGCACTCCGGCGAATCTGGTTGGTTAATCCGAATTGCTCACTAGCTGGGAATACTGCAGTTATTTGATAAATAACTTTGACGAGAGTTCTCGCTTTGTGCCAAATTTGTAAGTTTTGATATCCTTCCATCCCCTTAGATACTAGTCGCTAGATACTAGATACTAACTGGTTCGCTCACGAACCAATTTTGCTATCATCCCGCCATCTGCACGACCTTCAGTTCTTTTCTTCACTTCTCCGATAATTGCTCCCAAATTGCCTGCCCGTTCGGTAGCCTCTGGCGAAGAAGGGCCGATTCCCATTTCAGCAACTACCGCATCCACTACCACCTTCACTTCCGCCTCGCTCATTTGTTCAGGCAAATAAACTGACAGTATTTTCAATTCTTTTTCTTCTTGCTCTTGTGATTCAACTCGTCCCGCCATTTTGTATGCTTCAATCGCTTCTTGACGCTTTTTTACTTCTTTTTTTATTACCGCCTGATAATCTTTTTCTTCCAGTTCCGTAATTCCCTGTCCCCGTTTCTCAATTTCCATATTATTGAATCCAGCAATAAGCATACGCAAAGTTGAAAGCCTTAAGGCGTCTCCCGCCTTCATCGCTTCCTTCATCTCTCCCGTAATTTGTTCCTTCAATCCCATATCTAGTATCTGGTATCTAGTATTTAGTATCTAACAAGTAAAAAATATTGTAACCCCCGCCCCTAGATGCTAGATGCTAGTCGCTAGATACTAGTAGAGTTCTTTTTGCTTTTGCACGCGGATCTTTTCTCTCCGCAAAGCCGTTGATTTCAATTCTCTCTTGGAGGTTGGTTTAGCAAAAAACCGGCGTTCTTTGTACTCCGCCAACACCTTACTGGACATTACCATCCGGTTGAACCGCCGCAGCATAGCGTCGAAGCTCTCCCGTTCCTTCTTTTTCACGAAAGTGGTCATATCTTTTTCCCGTCATTCCCGCGTAGGCGGGAATCCATTTTCCCGTCCTGCGTTTTGGTTATTGAATTATTACCCTCTAGATACTAGCCCCTAGATACTAGATGCTAGAATATTACCTCCTTACATCAGATATGGCAAGAGTTTTTTGTCCTACGCCAAAACCCTATAAAACTGATAGGCCATCCCCAATAAAGAATAGACTAGGGACAAGTGGCCACATCCTTCAAACGAGGATACGGGATAGCCTCCTTGATATCATCCCTGCACAGAACCCATGTTATATAACGTTCAATCCCCATGCCAAAACCTGAAGTTTGAACATATTGCGGAAGAGATCTCAATTGGATATACCACCGATACGGTTCATCTGATAGACCCTGCCTATTTAAGGAATCAAAACATTCTTTGGGGTCATCTTGTCTTTGACCACACCCAACCACCTCTCCGCCGAAAGAATTTTCCAATAGCGGAGGAAATATTAAATCCGCATTTAGCGTTCTGGACGGAGATTGTGGATCAGGTTTCTGATAAAACGGTACTCTGTCCCTATCATAATGAGTAATCCAAAATGGCACTTCTGGAGAGAAGATCTTAGATAACCGCACCTCGCCGTCGCTAGAAATATCTCTCCCGTGATCCGTATACCTCACATATTGAGGATACCCCTCCTTTTCTAGCAATGAGACAGCATCGTCAAAGGTAATTCTTTTAAATTTATCTGAAGCGATAATATTTTTTAAAGCAAAAAATGAATGCTCTGGTGATTTGCTTAAGCAAGATACCAAATTGCTAAGTGCATATACTCCTTCTGAAATTAATCTAATGTATTCCTCGACCAGACTCATTACATCCTCAAGCCCGCCCCTCATTTCTGCTTCACAATGAAAAAATTGGTTTAAATGTCGTGTATCAAAATTTTCACCCCGCATTGATGGCAAATAACAGTACAATAAATTAAAATCATTCATCAAAACAGGTTCGAAGCCAAATTGAGACGAATCGACTAAAAAAGTTCTTAGCTTGCCAAATTGAATTGGGATTGCTTCTGAATCAGACCCAGGACCCATAGGCGAAGAAACTGATGGGGTCAACATAAACAAATCAATATTTGTCCCATTTTTCTTGTATGCAAAAAATTCATCACACATCAGCCTTATAACATGCCTCAGTGTTAACATGGCATGCCAATATCGATTCGTACTCAAATCTAAGACATGATTTTCAGGATCATAATCCGACACTATTAAGGGTTGAGCATTCTCGAATTCACGATTAATCTCCTCAATCAGTTGATCAAGCATATATTAATGGTATTTAATAATTAATTTTGGTTCCCCACCCAACGCTTCTATTCTCATAGTTCCACCAATAGGGAAAGTCGCTATCGGCATAGTATGCCCAACTGTTACATTAGAGATTATTGGGATCCCACGCAATTCAGGTTTTAGTGCAATAATTTTTTTCAAAGTTTCTTCGCTCATGTCGCTAGCCTTTTGAAAACGTCCAATAATAACACCTTTAACACCTTTGAAGTCAGGTAATTGAATCAATGACTGCAATAGCCTGTCAAACACCCGAGGGTTTATTTCCTCATCTTCTTCCAATAAAAGAATAGAGTTATTTAAACTAGGCCAGTACTGTGTCCCCTGCAGGCACGCCAAACACCTTACATGACCGCCGATAATTCTCCCCTCAGCAACCCCCTCTTGAATAATTGTGAAGCCTTCCGTCGGAATAAACTCTCTTTCTTCTTGATCTAAATACCAAGGGTCATCACTCCAAGTTAATGGTGGTTTAATCTCATATTCATCTCCCTGCATACAACATTTCTCAAAATACTCAATTGAATAATCAAAACCCTTCTTAATAGCCCAAGAAGAAAAATGTGGTCCATTGCAACCCACAACTCCAGTTTTTGCGAAAATCGCATTATTCAATACCGTAATATCCGAATAACCACAAAGATATTTAGGATTCTGCCTAATAACTTCGTAATCAATGTAATCCAGTATTTGATTGGAATTGTACCCACCGATCACTGTTAAAATCGCGTCCACACTCGGATCGCTAAACGCATCATGCAAATCTTCTACCCTAGAAACAACTGACGATGAATAAAACTCATCAAATTCATCCGTATGCTTACCAAAACTAACAGTAAACCCCGCCTCTTTTAATCTGTTTATCGCTAGAGACTTTGTTTCATCAGACAACAAACCCATCCCCCTAGAAGGAGCTATAACGCGAATATGCGCTCCGCGTTTAATCTTGTTTGGAATTATCACATCATTATTCATTGTTCATCGCATTTAATATCTGATCTAATACATACCTATCTTCAATAGAAAGATCTTCAAAATTAGTCGACAATAATTTATCCTCATATCTTGGGATATACTGACCCAAAAACTCCGAGGCTGTGTTATCAAATCCATGCAACTGTTCAAAGTGGGACACCCAATCAATCAAATCATCACACTCTACATTCATTTTATAACGAAAATAGCTCAAAGCCTTTACATAAGACCTTAACAAACGTTCTTGGTTCCCTTTGGCTGATGGCCTCAATCCTTCTGACAACAAGACCGTACTAGTAATGACCGCATCCTCAAATTTAAACCTCAGGGGATGCTTCAATGCTTCTATCTCAACAACCGGATTGGACGAGTTGACGTGTTCAAGCGCAAAACCGTGTTTGAGAATTGTAGATGTACCTAGTGCCAACTCAGCACCTAAACATTTCTTGTTATTCTCTAAAAAAATAAAGTTGCCAATATCATACAACTTCCCATCCTCTTCTATAGCATAGTTAAAGTTTCTCCCCCATACGCCGTCAACCCCTAAGACATGCCTGTAATACTTTTGAGGCATTGACGTGTCGTCAAACCTCAGCCCTGTACCATACTGTTGAGCTAGTCTATACAAATCAGTATCTTCCCGATTAACACGCAATACCAACCTATCGCTAGGAATTTTTGCAACCTCCAACAGATATTTTATCGACTGCTCGCAAAGTTTATCAGCTTGATCGAACCCTACAATCGTACCTAAACTCTTAAAATACGAACCCCACCCTGGAATATATTCATCATCAAACAACTTAGGCTGGTTCCGAGTACGTACGCACGGCTGCGATGTCACAATACCCCCCTCTGGTATCCCTTCGCCCAACACATATTTTTTCAGAGCACTAATATGAGAACCTATAAAACGTACCGAAGGGTCAACCCCAGAAGTAATCCGTACAGGCAAAATTTCCCGATATCCTGCATCTACAAAAAATTGTTTGTAACGCTGGATCATATCCTCGGTAATTGATGGCATATCTTCCAAATTAACAATTGGGTCGCCAAAGCGATGTTCCAGATTGATGCCCTCCTGACTTGGTTTCAGTGGTTCTTCGCCTACACTCTCCTCCTGCACTTCGACAGGGGCATGTTCGTCAAAAGACCCCTCAGACCCCGAGTTGTCTTGGTAATTAATGAACTTCTCCATATACCCTCCTAACGCCACACTAGCAAAAATTCCGCTCCCAATCAATAGTTTTCTGCACTCAGGCAAATTTCGCAAAAATACAATCTTCCATAAGGTTAGTGAAAAGTTAAAAGTGATAAGTGACAAGTTTTGAGTGACGAGTCGCAAGCAGGAAATGTCGCCATAGGCGACCACCAACATTTGCAGATTTGCTGATTTTTTATTTTATATTCTTCTAGATACTATCCCCAAACATCCCCGCCTTTACTTCTTCCCAACCCTCTCCTACAAATCGATACGCCTTCATTGTCTTTACTGTTTCATCAAGCGAATAAATTTTTTCCACTCCACTTCCTGTTCCATATTTACTCCCACCAAAACTTTTCTCACCCATCACTCGCGGTTTAGTTGTCCGTTCCAACATCATCTTCCCCATCGGCCCTTCAAAAACAACAAACTCCCGTCGTCCACTTGGCATGTCAAGAATTTCCTCATCACCTTCTTCCAAAATACCAAATCTATCCTTTATTCGGTCCAGTAATTCTCCCCATTTATCATCATTCATAGCAGTTACCTAGTGATTTAGTTAACTAGTGACCTAGTTAAAGATTTTATAAATACCGTTATCATTTTTGAGAGCTCACCAATCAGACTTTGTAGCTCCATTGTTTCCTCTTTACTGACATACTGTCTCAAGACAGCTACATCCAACAAATATTCCGTTTCCTTTAGAGAACCATAAGCAATAACTACGAAGTGAACAAATTCTCGAGATGTTCTATAAAAACCCTCAACGATGTTAGTAGGAACAGACAGCGAAGCTCTACTCAACTGTGAAGTCAGGTTAAACCTTTCTTCTCCTGGAAATGACCTAGTCAAAAGATAAACCTTATGTGACAGCAAGTCAGCCTTTTGCCAAATATGTAAATCTTTATAATCTTTTGCTAGTACCATTCACTAGGTCACTAATCATCTAGGTCACTTGTCTTTTACTTGCGTTCCCTAAGCTTCCGCTGAATCGTTTTCAACATATTCCTATCCAAAACCGACTCCTGCGTTCCGTCTTTCAAATCCCGAATTATTACACTCCCATCATGCACTTCTCGCTCCCCAACAATAATAGCTAATTTAGCTTTCGACCTGTCCGCCACTCGCAACTGCCCCTTAATACTTTCTCTGCCCAAAGCATGCGCTACACGAAACCCCGCATCCTGCACTTGCGTAATTACTTTTATCGCTTTCTTTTTTGCCTCATCACCAAGTTGCGCCACAAAAATATCACTCATTGCCGGCTCCGGCACTTCGACTCCCCGTTTCTTGAGCATTTCAATCGTGCGCTCAATTCCCACCGCAAAACCAATTGCCGGCATGTCCGGTCCACCCAACATTTTTAATAATCCGTCATATCGTCCGCCACCACCCAAAGCATTATTATCATTGAGGCCCACCACTTCAAACACCGTGTGCGTGTAGTAATCAAACCCGCGCACCAATCGCGGAGTCAATTCATAATTCACTCCCATATCATCCAAATATTCCAAAACTTTTGTGAAAAAGTTTCTTGAATCAGGAGTCAAACTATCCAGTAACACGCTCCCCGCTTCTTCCATCACCGCCTGACATCCTTTTTCCTTACAATCCAGCGTCCGAAGCGGATTTTTCGATAGTCTGATTTTGCAATCGTTACAAAGCTTCCGCCGATGAGCTGACAAAAAGTCAATCAATGCTTTATTTATTTTTGTCCGACTTCTTGTGTCTCCAATACTATTCACCCGCACCTTCAAATCTTTTAGTCCGAGTTTTTCATAAAACTTCATCATCACCGCAATCATCTGCGCATCAGTTGTTGGATCCAATTCACCAAATAGTTCCGCACCTGCTTGATAAAATTCCCTAAACCTACCCGCTTGTGGTCGGTCATAACGAAACATCGGTCCAAAATAAAACAACTTCACCGGCTGCGGTTCTTTATGCATTCCGTGTTCGATGTACGCCCGCGCCACACCAGCCGTTCCTTCCGGACGCAAAGTCACCGAATTCCCACCCCTATCATTAAATGTGTACATCTCTTTACTAACAATATCAGTCGCTTCACCCACTCCGCGAGCAAACAAATCTGTATCCTCAAAAGTCGGCAATATTATCCGACCAAAACCAGCCGCGAGCATCATCTCCCGAAAAGTATCTTCCACAAACATCCAATACTTCTGCTCACTCGGCAGAATATCTTGTGTCCCCCTCGGCTTTTGAAAACTCCTTCCCATACCTGCCTATTATACAGGACACACCAGACGATAGACGATAGACTTATAGACTAATAGAGATAAGTGGCAGGTGATAAGTTCTAGCAGCCCCTTTCCTCTATCCGCCATTGGAGCCTGCCTACCGGCAGGCAGGCTTGAGCGTCTTTGTTCCCATTGGCCATTGGAGCGAGGTCGTCCCCCTGTCTTCAGTACCCATCGAGCAAATTCATATTTCCAATAGCAAAATTGACCGGTATGGATAGCGTTGTTTGACGAGCCGTAGGCGAGGAGTATAGCGTATAGTCCAGAAAGGTCATATTTTGCTTTATTGGAAAATGAATTTGTGAGTGGGGAGCGGCTTTGGTTACTTTCCCCAAGAGGAAAGTAACCGCGGTGCAAGGGTCGCGCAGACCCTTGAAAAAATAAATAAAAAAGACAAAGTAACAATCGGTCGAGCGCGATTCGGCGCTCGGTCCTAGCCGACAGCATGTCGGCATAAAAAAATACCATATGCTATGATATGAAAGCGTAAATTCTAAGGAGCCATTATGTCTGATTATTATCAAGGGAAACGCGGTCGGGATTTGTTCGACCCGAGCGGTCAAACCCTCCAAAAACTTAGCCGAACCAAAATCGACAACTTTATTAAATGTCCACGCTGTTTTTATATTGATGTCCGACTAGGCGTCGGTCAGCCACCAGGCTATCCCTTTACCTTGAACTCCGCGGTAGACCATCTCCTCAAAAAAGAATTTGATATCCACCGCGCTAACGGCACTCCGCATCCATTGATGTCCGCTTACAAAATTGACGCCGTTCCCTATCCCCATGATGATTTGGAAACTTGGCGCAACGCTCGCACCGGCATTCAATACATCGACCCTGTCACCAATTTAAAAATCTACGGCGGTATAGACGATCTTTGGATAAATCCAAAAGGCGAGTTGATGATTGTAGATTACAAAGCCACCAGTAAAGAAAAAGAAGTGACACTGGATGCCGCGTGGCAAGATGGCTACAAACGGCAGGTAGAAATTTATCAATGGCTTTTCCGCAAAAACGGATTTGAAGTTTCCGACACCACCTATTTTGTTTACTGCAACGGCAAAAAAGATGTCGCCGCATTTGACGGCAAGTTGGAATTCGATATTAAAGTAATTCCCTACATCGGAAAAACCGACTGGATTGACGGAACTTTGGTAAAGATAAAAGAGTGTCTAATGTCAGACCAAATCCCTGACCCCGATCCTGATTGCGACTTCTGCAAATACCGCTACGCCGTCAATCAAGTCACAGAAGACCACCAGAAGTAGTGAAAAACAAGTAACCTAGTATCCTAGTGACCTAGTGTTTTGTCATCCCCCTCCTTCTTTGTCATTCCTGCTTCTCTTTTGCCTGCCCGTCCGTAGCGGAGCGTAGGAGGATCATTCCGACCTCTCCTTTTTTGTCATTCCGACCTCTCCTTTTGTCATTCCGACCGTAGTGGAGGAATCTATGCTATTAGATTATTGTTTTAAGATCCTTCGACTTTTCTGCTATACAGCAGAATCGCTCAGGATGACAAAGGAAGAACCTCTACTCACTATCGCAGATCATTCCGAAGCCTTGGCGTAGGATGACTCACTACTCATAACTCATAACTCGCGACTCATCACTTCCCCTGTGCTACAATAGACAAACTTACGCTGGCACATTCTAGTTCGATTAAGTTCGAACAGCGCACCTCCCCAGGGAAAAAACGCCAGCGCGCACCTGAAACGGCAACTACCCTGTCCCGCGTCCCCTCCCCTTGATACACGGGACATGCCGTTATCGACCACTAAAAAAAGTGGCCGTTTTCATTGTCTTATTCTGTCCATTGGAGCAAGGTCGCCCCTGTCTCCATCCGCCATTGGAGCCTGCCTGCCGGCAGGCAGGCTTGAGCATATTTGTCTCTAATGGCCATTGGAACGAGGTCGTATCTTGTCTTCTTCCGCCATTGGAGTTTGAGCGTACTGAATCCCCAAAATCCCTCCAATCAGCGTGCCCGCTGTTTGACGACCGTAGGGAGGAGTTCGGTGATAAGCAGATGGAGAGGATTTTGGGAGATTCAGAGTGAAAGCGACTGGCGAGCGACTTTGGTTACTTTCCTCAAGCGGAAAGTAACAATCGCTGAAGCGCGATTCGGCGCTTCAAAACAATTAAATAAAAATAGATTCCCGCCTTCGCCGGAATGACATAAAAAGAATAAGGAATGACCCTCCTTCGCCAAGGCTACGGACAGGCTTCGCAAAAAGAATAAAGAAAAACAAAAAGAAAAATCTACTGCACCGGCTTCTGCCTATCCGCACTCTTCTGCCACATCAAAAGCAACGGACTCGCCACAAAAATGGAAGAATAAGTTCCCAGCACCACACCAATCAAAAGCGAGAGCGTAAAGAAGAATGTAGTCCGTCCACCCATCAATGTCATCGCCAAAAGTACCAACACCAAAGTAAATGTGGTGTTGATAGAACGAGTAATTGTCTCCACAATACTGTCGTTCACCGTCTGTTCAAAATTAGACGCACCTCTACGGATAAGATTCTCCCGCAATCTGTCAAAAGTCACAATCGTATCGTGTACCGAAAAACCAAGCAGAGTCAAAAGTGCGGTAATAAACATACTGTCCAGCTCCGCTCCGAAAAAATGACTCAAAAGAGCATATATTCCTAACAAAATAATAACATCATGAGCAAGCAGAGCTGCTACTGCCGTCACACCAAATCGCCATGAGCTAGTCGGCTTCGGAACGCGGCGAAAAGCATAAGCTAGATAAAGTAAAATCGCCAACAACGCCACAATCACCGCCAAAATAGCCTTACGCACAACATCCGCGCCCATCGTCGGACTAACGCTAGTAAACTGCATTTCAGTCAAATTCGGAAATCCAACCTTGGCTTCAGTAAACCATGCATTTTTCTGGTCATTAGTAATCGTCTTGCTCCGCAAGATAAACCGCTCCTCACTTCCGGCGCTCTGCGCAACCGCTTCTTGTCCCGTCACCTCCTTATAAGTAGTAACTAGATATTGATTGACCCCAGTATTCTCCGGCAGTCGATAAGTTTCCGTGGGGCCGATTTCCACTTCCAGTGCCGTACCACCAGCAAAATCAATTCCCAAATTGTAGCGAAATGTAAAAATAACAACCAAACTCGCCACCACTAATACGGAGGAAATTCCCAACCAAACTTTTGTCGCTCTTACAATATTCATTTGTTATCTTTTTATCCCTTGTAAATCGCCCAAAGCTTTATGCGAAGGGCGACTACCTTCATTCTTAATTCTTCATTCTTAATTCTTCATTCTTAATTCCCGCCATCCACCAACTCATCTTATTCTTCAAACTCGTTCCCGCAACCGCTCGCAAAAGTACATGAGTCACCGTCATAGCAGTAAACAAACTCACCAAAATACCAATACCAAGCGTCACCGCAAATCCTTTAATCATTCCCGAGCCGAAGTAATACAAAATAATTGCGGTAATCAACGAAGAAAAGTTAGAGTCGCGAATTGAGCTCCACGCCCGACCAAAACCGGTATCAATCGCCGAAATCAACGGCGCCCCTCTTCTAATTTCCTCTTTCATTCTTTCAAATATTAAAATGTTGGCGTCAATCGCCATCCCAATAGATAGAATAAAACCGGCAATACCAGGCAAAGTAAGCGTCACCGGAATTGCGATAAAAATAGCTATAGTCAAGAGTGTGTAAAAAAGCAACGCCAATGATGCCAAAATCCCCGGCAACCGATAGTAAATAATCATAAATAAAATAACCAAGAGAAGTCCGAGCAGTCCCGCCACAATACTTTTCTGCACCGATTCCGTTCCCAAAGTCGCCCCAATATTATTCTGCGACACCAATGTAATTGGCACAGGCAATGCGCCGGCATTCAGCTGAATTGCCAAAGTTTTAGCTTCTCGTAAATCAAAACTGCCCGATATCACAGCTGAATCGCTGTCTATTTTTTCCTCTACATTCGGCGCTGACAACAAATTTTTATCCAAGAAAATCGCTATCGGCTTATTCACATTTCTGCCCGTCACTTCCGCAAAAAGTTTTCTGCCTTCGGCATCAAACTGAATCCCAATCTCCGGTCTTGGCACCACCATACTTTCACTCTGTTGAAACTGCACTTCCGCTTTTACAAAATGAGCACCAGTCAGCCCCGTGTCTCCCCAATCATCATAATTTGGCGAACTGTATTTACCGTCTTTCAAACTTTTGCCTTCAATCCCTTCACGAAATTCCAGTTGCGCTGTCTGACCAATCAGTTTGATGGCTGCATCAATATCTTTAATACCGGGCAATTCCACAATCACCCGCGAGTTATCCCGTGTTTTTTGGATTACAGGCTCCGTCACGCCTAGCGCATTGATGCGTCGGTCAATTACTTCCACCACACCCTGCGCCGCGCTTGATTGTTCATCTCCTTTAACTTTTGATAAATCAGTTTGATAAACAAGCTGTGTACCGCCTTGTAAATCTAAACCTTGGCGAACTTTAAAATCGCTTTTAAGACCCACAAAATTCGCCACTGAAGGAAAATCGACAATCGCCGACCCCAACAGGGCAATCACAATCAAACTAATTACCGCAACCCGTTTAAACATATTTTATTCATTATCCTTCGTAAATTGCCCAAATGGCAATCGGAAACCACTCGTCCCACCTTCAGCTTGCCATCGCAGATCCTTTCGTAGCTTTAGCGAAGGAGGACAGCCCCCAATCTACCCTGTTCCCCCCAAAAAATCAAATGGGGGGCTCAACAGT